>DATHEN010001086.1:0-4790 GCA_035318565.1 Polyangiaceae bacterium | reverse complement strand
GCGCTGCTCGGCACGGCGTGCTTCACCCTGGCCGTCTTCCAGGCTTGAGTGCGTCATGCGCGGCGCCCCTCCCCAGCAGAGTCGTGACGAGCTCGAGCGGAGCGTCGAGGATTTCGTCGCACATTTGGTTGGCGAGCGCCGAGCGTCAGCGCATACTGTCGCCGCTTATGCGCGCGATCTAACGCAGCTGCGCGACTTCATGCGCCAGCACGCACGCGGTCCCACCCAGCTTGCGCACGTGACCAAGCTCAGCTTGCGCGCCTGGCTCGGAGAGCTGGCACAGCGCTGTGCCCCGGCCACGCTGGCGCGCAAGATCGCCGCGGTGCGGGCTCTGTTCAATTGGCTGCAGCGCACCGGCACGGTCCGCAAAAATCCCGCGGAGCTCCTGGCAACGCCCAAGGTGCGCCGCAAACTTCCCATGTTCCTGAGCGTCGACGCGGCCGAGCAGCTCATGAGCGCGACCGACGCGCTGCCGGCTACGACGAGCGACGCTGAACGGCTCCGCGACAGCGCGTTGCTCGAGCTTCTGTATGGCTGCGGCCTGCGTGTGAGCGAGCTCACGTCGCTCGACGTCGAAGACGTGTCGTTCCCGGACGAACAGCTGCGAGTGCTGGGTAAAGGCAGAAAAGAGCGCGTGGTACCGCTCGGTTCGAAAGCGCACGCCGCCCTCAGCGCGTACCTGGCACGGCGCTCCGAGCTGTCGCATCCGCGCACCGGCTTCTGTGATGCGCGCGCGCTGCTGCTGAGCCGCCGGGGAAGGCGGCTCGGCGTGCGCCGAGTTCAGGTGCTAGTGCAGCGCTATGGAGCCTTCGCGGCAGGTCGGCCCGACTTGCATCCGCACGCGCTCAGACATACCTGCGCCACGCACATGCTGGAAGGCGGCGCCGATCTGCGCGCGATTCAGGAGCTGCTGGGCCATGCGAGTCTGTCGACCACGCAGCGCTACACCCATTTGTCCATGGACCAATTGCTGCGTGTCTACGACGAGAGCCATCCGCTGGCTCGACTGTCGCGCGTGATCGCGAGGAGGCCGCCGCGTGACTGAGGAGCGGGCGTCGTTCGCGCGAGCCGTATTTCGGCGCGGCGTCGCGAGCCTGGCGGCTGCGGCGTTCGTGGGGCTGCTTGCGGCCATGCTGGACGCGCTGTGGGCGCGGCGTGCCACGGCGGAACCACCCGCGCTGGGCGCGACCGCACTCGCGGATGCCGGCCTGATTGCGCCGCTGGCGCTCGTGTGCGGGCTCGTGATCGGCGTGGGCTCGGCGCTGCTGCACCCCGCCGCGGCGCCCTCCGCGCGCAGGTTGGCCCTGAGCCTGCGAGGAGCGGAGCCCGAGCGGCGCGCGTATCTGGCGGCGCTCACGCCGCTCACGGCATTCGGGCTCTTGGCGTTCATCGTGATCAACGCGCGCCTCACACTGCGGCTCTTCGCCAGCGCTGCGCCCGCTGCGGCGATCGGGCTCGGTGTTGCGGGCATGTCGTGCGTGATCGCCTTCATGATCGCGCTAGTGGTGTTCGCAGTCGCGCGCAGCGCCGCGCGCGTGTGGAAAAATCCTCCAGACCCCGTCGCTTCCGGAGCGATCGGCTCGTTGCTGGCGGCGGCGCTGCTGGGTGTGTTGGTCTCCGCGGGGGAAACCAGCGGCGCGGGCGGAGTGTTCGGGTTGTTCGGCGTGCTCAAACGCCCGGAGCTCGATCTGCGTGCTCCCGCGCTGCTCGCGGCGATGGCGCTGGGCGCGTATGCGCTCCCCGCTGCGCTCGGCCGCGTGCCGTCCGTAGTGCTGCTCGGGCTCGGCTGTTTGCCGCTCGCTCTCACCGTGCGCAGTGCCGAATCGGCGCTGGAAGACCGACGTGTGGCGGTGACCTTGGAACGCTCGGCGCCGCTCGGAAAGCTGGCGCTCGGCGTCGGGCGAAAGTTGTCCGACCGCGATAGAGACGGTTTCGCGAGCCGCTTCGGCGGTGGCGACTGCGACGATCGGGACGCGCTCGTCAATCCGGGTGCCGACGACACGCCCGGCAACGGCCGAGACGAAGACTGCTCGGGCCAGGATGACGTCGCCGTCAGTCTGAAAGCGAGCCAGCCGGCGGCTGCCACGGAGAAAGCCGGCCCTGCCTTGAAGCTGCCGGCAGATCTGAGCGTGATCCTCATCACCGTGGATACGTTGCGCTTCGACCTGGGTTATGCCGGCAACGCGCGCCCGGTTTCACCCAAGCTCGATGCTCTGGCTCAGCGCAGCGTGGTGTTCGAGAACGCGTACTCGCTGGCGTCGTACACGAGCAAGAGCTTGCCGCCGATGTTGATCGGTAAGTACCCGAGCGAGACGGACCGCGGCTGGAGTCACTTCAACCGCTTCGGCAAGCGCGACACGTTCATCCAGGAGCGCCTGCAGAAGGCCGGCGTGCGTACGGTGAGTGTGCAAGGTTACTGGTACTTCTTTCAGCCGGGCGTGGGCTTCGAGCGCGGGTTCGACGTGATCGATTCTTCGGCTGCGCCGAAAGTGGTGCAGATGGAAGGTGACCGCAGCGCCAATAGCGACAAGCTCAGCGACGCCGCGCTGGAGCAGCTCAAGAAGCCGGAGAACACCCAGAAGCGCTTCTTTTTCTGGGTGCATTACATCGACCCGCATACCGAATACGTGCGCCACGAAGGCTTCGATTTCGGGACGGGCAGCCGCGAGCGTTACGACAGCGAGGTCGCGTTCGTGGATCACCAGGTGGGGCGCATTCTCGAGCATTTGCAGCAGAGCGAGATCGGCAAGCGCACGGCCGTCATCGTCACCAGTGATCACGGCGAGGCGTTCGGTGAACACGGCATGATCCGGCACGGCTTCGAGCTCTGGGAGGAGCTGGTGCGAGTGCCGCTCATCGTGTACGTGCCCGGCGTCGAGCCGCGCCGTATCAAGCAACGGCGCAGCGCGATCGATGTGGTGCCCACGCTGCTCGAGCTCTACGGCCTTCCGGCCGCGAGCGGTGAGGGCAATGACTTCGTGAGCGGCGACTCCCTGATGAGCGACATGGTCGCGAGCGGCAAAGCCCCGCTCGAGTCGAAGATCGTGTTCGTGGACATGCCGGCGGGTCCAAACAACGCCGATCGCCAGGCCTTCATCGAAAACGACAAGAAGCTCATCGCGAGCGACGCGCGGCCGCTCGGGCTCTACGACCTCGGCAAGGACGCCGCCGAGAAACACGATCTGCTGGACGACCCACAGCTCAAGGATCAGGTCGTGTCGCGCTTCAAAGCGTTTCGCCGCGAGCTGCGCGTCGTGCCCGTAAAACCCGTGCCGAAGTGAGCGGTTGCGGCCCGGCTCAGCAGCTCAGGATGTCGCTGAAGCTGCGGGCTTCCGCGAGTAGCCCCGGCAAGCCGCCGGTGTGGATGAACAAGACACGCGCGGGTTTGGGGGTCAGCCGCGACAAGCCGAACAGCGCCTTGCCCGTGTAAACCGGGTCGAGCACGAGCCCGGTCGTGGTCGCGATTTCTTTCACGAACGCGAGCTGCTCGCCGCTGGCCACGCCGTACGCCGGACCCTTCCAAGCATCGAACACCGTGAGCTCGGCGCGCGACTCGAGCGTGGGATCGACCGCAGTGGCGTGTGCCACGATCGCATGGATGCGGCCTTCGAAGTACGCGCGATCGTCGCAAACGGCCATGGCGTAAACTTGCTTCGCGACGGACCAGCGAGCGCAGCCGAGCAGCACCCCCGCCGCCGTACCGCCCGATCCGCAGGCATGAACGACCGCATCGAAGGGCGCCGGACCGTCCCCGAGCCCGAGATCGAGCTGCGCGCGCACCTCCTGCATGGCGTCCACGTAGCCGAGCGCGCCGAGGCCGTCGGAACCGCCCTCCGGAATGACGTAAGCCCTCTCACCGCGAGCTTCGAGCTCGATTTTGACGTCGGCCATCAGCTCGCTGCGGTTCTGGTACTGCGCGGGCAAGATGAACTGCACCTCCGCGCCCGCCAGTCGGTCCAGCAGCAAATTGCCGTGTACGGTTTGGGGTTCATCGGGCTGTGGAGTGCGGAGCAGCAGCAGTGAACGCAAGCCCAAACGAGCACACGAGAGCGCGGTGGCGCGCGCGTGGTTCGACTGAATCCCGCCGCACGTGATCACGGTGGTGGCGCCTTGCGCGAGCGCATCGGCCAGCAGGTACTCGAGCTTGCGAATCTTGTTGCCGGCTTCCGCTCCCGCGCTCATGTCGTCGCGTTTCACCCACAGCGACGTGCCGGTCAGGCGATCCAAACCGTCGTGTCGAAACAGCGGCGTCGGTACGTGCGCCAGCGAGAGCTTCGGCGGCATCACCCGACTGCGATGAGCTGCGCTCCGCCTTCGACTGCGTCGCCGGTCTTCACGAAGACCTTGGATACAACGCCCGCACGCTCCGCGGTCAGCTCGTTCTCCATCTTCATGGCTTCCACGACGACCAGCGGAGTGCCCGCGGTCACTTCGTCACCCTCTTTTACCAGGACCTTGACGACCTTGCCGGGCATTGGAGAAGTGACGATGCCGTCTCCGCCCTTTGCGTCGCGCGCGCGCACGGACGCTGCGGCGCGCATGCGGGCGCTCTCCACGTGAACTGCTGCACGCCGCCCGCTCGCGAAGACGTCGAGCTCGGGCAGGACGCCGTTCACGACCAGATCGAGAACCCGGCCGTCGAGGCGTACGTTCAACAGACCCGGACGCGCGACGACCTCGGTCTCCAGTACTCGGCCTTGCTCCCCCGCCTGCTCGTCGATGAGCCGGACCTCGTACTTTCCACCCGGGAGCTCTTGAACGAAGACGACGTGCTCTTGGCCGTCGATGTT
>DATHEN010001085.1:0-11204 GCA_035318565.1 Polyangiaceae bacterium | reverse complement strand
GCCAGCGTGCTGAGAGATCGAATCCCGACGAACAATTGTTCGACCGCGGTGGACGCGCGCGGCATCACCCGACCCCAAGGTCCGGCCTGCGACATCGGCGCCGTCGAGATCGCGCCCGCGCCGGGCACCGGCCCGACGGATCTCGCGCTCTCTTTCACGAATCCGCCAGCGCTTGCCGTGGCGGGACAGGAAGCGACGTGGCAGGTGACGCTCGCCAATCACGGCAGCGCCGGCTCTATGCCCGCGGTCGAGATCGACGTGCCCGCCGGAGTCACGATCACCGAAGCGACAGCGACGGGTAGCGCCATCTGCTCCACGGCCGATCCAGTTCTGTGCATCTGGAGCGGCGCGCTCGCACAGGGATCCAGCGTGACGATCACGTTGAAGGCGCAGGTCGGCAGCCAGGTGACGGGAGCTCTGCTCTGGAGCGCGCGCGTATTGGCCCCGGATCTGCAGCCCCCGCTCACCGACGATCGCGCCGAGCTGACCACTCCGACGCGCGTCGACAGCGGCGTGTCCATGACCCTGCGCTTCAGACGGGACACCGACAACACGGGGCAGCGCGTGTCCATTGCGTCGGTGTGGCTGAACAACGGCGGACCGTCGAATGCCCTCGGCACGAGTACGCAGCCGATCGAGGTGCTCTTCCACCCGGCGCCCGGCGTCACGGCCACGCCGCTCGGCGAAAACCGCCTCCTGGGAAGCTTCGCACCGGGTGACGCGTTCGCAACCGTCGAGTTCGCCATCGGGGTCGCCGGCGCCCTTCCGGCGCGTCTCGGCAGCCTGGAGCTACGGCCAGGGGCCAATCCGCAGGCTCCAGTGCCAGCCATCGAGGTCTTCGCTGCAGATCTCGAGCTGCGCGGATTCCGGGCGAGCGGCGTACAAGCGCCAGGCACGCCTCTGGCGTTCCGATACGAGGTGACGAACAACGGACCAGCGACGGCACCTGCGACGCAGCTCGAGGTCAGCATCGATACCGCGAGCTACACGTGGACCCCCTCTCGAGGAACGGTCGAACCTTCGAGCTCTGGACCGCAAGCCGTGGTGTGGCGCATCGGCGCGCTGGCACCGGGCGAAACGGCAACGTTGAACGGTAGCGTGACCGGCGCCGATGACTTTAGCTCGCCCTGGGTTTATCTCAGCTCCGAAGCGATCGACTTCAACGGAGAGAACGAGCGCGCAACGCTGAACCTCGGTCCGGCACCCGACGGGACCGCGGATCTACGGATCAGCGATGTGCAAGTGTCACAAGGCCCAAGCGCCGATCAGCGCCAGTACCGAGTGACGATCGCGAACGCGGGACCAGCCTCTGCAGGCAGCGCAGAGAACCGGCTCGAGTTCGTTCTGGAGGGGCAGAGTGAGCAGCTCGTGAGCATACAGGCTGCCCCGGGATTCGAGTGCGGCTTCGGAACGACTTCTGCCTCCTGCTACTCCGCAGGGCCGCTTGCCGCCGGCGCGACCGCTACCTTCGAGTTCGTGCGCCAGGGCCCGTTTCGGGACGGACAGTATCGACCGTACGTAGACATCCGCGCGCCCTTCGGCACGCCCGACCCAAACCCCCAAAACAACTTCCGCTATCTGGGCGCGCCTTCACCTTGATGGCGCGTTCGCGCTGGCAGCGCCGGCTTTCGCGCGGCTCTCCGTCACGGCTTTGAGCGCCGTCAGCCCGCGCTCGAAGTCCTTGCCGACCATGGCGTCGATATCCATGAACAGGTGCGCGGCTTTCGCCATGAAGTCGTTCTTGCCGTCCATGCCCCAGGTGAGCTTCGTGTCTTCAGCGACGGGGGCGAAGGTGAACGTCGCGGTATTGGTGGCAGCGAAGGGTTTGATGAACTCGAGCCGAATGGAGATGAGCGACGGCGCCTGACTCTTTTCGATCGTCATGCGGCCTTCGCCCACTTCGTCGTTGCCAACCCACGCATACTGAGCCCCTTCACCCGACGCGGAGCCCGCGAACGTTCGCTTCATGTTCGGGTCCATCTTCTCCCAGGGCGACCATGCGCTCCAGGCGTGGAAGTCGTTGACCTGGGCGAACGCGGCAGCCGGTGGCGCAGCGATGGTGATCGAGCGCTCGATGTGAAACGTATCGGGGCGCGTGGCAACGACGATCACCAGCACCACGAGCAGAGCGACGAGACCGATCAGAATCTTACGCAGCATGGTCGAAACCTTCCCGTTCACGAGACTGGAACCGTCTTCCGTTTGACGTCAATTCCGTGCTTGCAGAATCGGCGGCGCTGCTCGTCGATATTTCGAGCTCTGCGCACCCAACGCCGTAACCCGCGAACACTCCTGGTGTTTCACGAGCAAGGCTTTTTCGAGCCCCGCACACGTCGCGTGTCGATGTTGGAGAGCGTGGTTTGTCGTCTGAGTAGGCTCTGAAAACCCCACAGGAGATCGAGACATGAGAAAATTGATCCTGAAAATGTCGCTCTCGGCGGACGGTTTCGTCGGCGGACCGAACGGAGAGCTGGATTGGATCTTCGAGGCCCACGACGAGGGCGCAACGCTCTGGACGATGGACACGCTCGGGAACGCGGACTTGCACATCATGGGCAGCCGAACATTTCACGACATGGCAGCTTACTGGCCGACGTCCGATGAACCCTACGCGCCGCCCATGAACGAGATCCCGAAGGTGGTCTTCTCCAAGAAGGGTTCGGTGGATCCCGGAAATCCCGAGCTTACGACGCCTGGGGTGAAAGATGCCCGGCGCGTGAGAGAAGCGCGCGGAGGCAAACCGGTGGCTGCATCGCCCGCTGCCTCCACGTGGACCGAGGCAGTCGTTGCGAGCGGCGATCTGCGCGAGGAGGTCGAGCGCCTCAAGCGCCAACCGGGCAAAGACATCCTGGCACACGGCGGCGCCAGCTTTGCGCGAAGTTTGGTGGCGGAGAATCTCATCGACGAATACCGGCTGTTGTTTCATCCCGTCGTGCTCGGCCGCGGCTTGCCCTTGTTCTCCGACTTGCGCGAGACGGCGCGCCTCGAGCTCCTGTACACCGCGACGTTTCCGGCGGGCGCCGTAGCCAGGGTGTTCAAACGGCGAAATCGTTGAGATTCACCGACTCACTCGGCCCTGCATCGCTGCAGGGCCGGGCGGTTTTTTTCGCGCGCGCTTGCCAGCGGGAAAAAAGGATATTCAATGCGGATGGCAACGACGAGCATCGACTTCCACTTCGATTACCTCTCGCCCTATGCGTACCTCGGTTGGCTGCAGCTGCGGCCTCTGTGCGCAGTGCGCGAGCTCGAGCTCGTGCCGCAGCCTCTGGCGCTCGGCGGTCTGCTCAAACACTGGGGCCAGCTCGGACCCGCAGAAATCCCGCCGAAGGCCTTGTTCACGTTCAAGGACTGCGTGCGGCGCGCACAGCGCTTGGGTTGCGCGTTCCGCGCGCCCGCCTTTCATCCGTTCAATCCCCTGACCGCGCTACGCGTTTCGTTGGCAGAGGTGGCAGGCAGCGCACAGCTGCGGGTCGTGGACGCGCTCTGGCAAGCGAGCTGGGCCAGCGGCCGTGATGTCGGATCGCCCGAGGTGATTCGCGAGGTGCTCGACGAGATCGGCCTGGACGGCGCGACGCTCGTCGAGCGTGCCGGCGCGCAGGATGTCAAAGACCAGCTCAAGGCGAACACGCAGCGCGCCATCGATCTCGGAGTCTTCGGAGTCCCCACTATCCTCGTCGAGGGTGAGCTCTTTTGGGGAGCCGATCAAATCGATTGGGTCGCGCTGCGCCTGGACGGCAAAGACCCGCTGGATCGGGTCTCCCTCGCAGAAATCGCGCCCCAGGGCGCCGGCCAGCACCGCAAGCGAGAAGCGCGGACTACTCCTCAAGCCTGAGCGATCCGATGTAGCGTTCGCTGCATGAAGCCTGTGTTGTTCGTGGGCAACCGCAACTACTCGTCCTGGTCGCTGCGACCGTGGCTGGTCTTGACCTGGGGCGGCATCGATTTCGAGACGAAGATCGTGCCGCTCGGCGGGCAGGGTTACCTGAAGCGACAGGTCCCCGAGGTGCTGGCGATTTCTCCGGCGGGCACCGTGCCCGCGCTGCATCTGGGCAGCGAGATGATTCCGGACTCGCTCGCCATATCCGAGTGGGCCGCCGAGCAGATCCCCGCACTTTGGCCGAAGGATTCGCTTGCCCGCGCTCAGGCGCGTGCCGTCGTATGTGAGATGCACTCGGGCTTTTCGGCGGTACGCAGTCAGTTGCCGTGCAACATCCGCCGCCGCGCCGAGCCGCGCGAGCTCAGTCAGGACGTGGCGCTGGAAGTCGAACGCATCCAGGCGATCTGGACGACTCTCCGCCAGCGTTTTGGCGGCTCGGGTGGGTATCTGTTCGGCAGCCAGCCGACCATTGCCGACGCCTTCTTCACGCCGCTGGCAAGCCGGTTTCGCACCTACAAGGTCGGCCTCACGCCCGAGTGCCAGAGCTACGCCGACCGGCTGCTGACGAACCCGGCGTTTCTCGACTGGCAGAGAGCGGCGCTCGACGAACTCTGGAGCATGCCGCAATGGGACTCGGTTTGAGGAGATGAGCGGCCCCACGGAACCCGTCCCGAGCAACACACCGGAAGACGCGGCGCCCATGCCGGCGCTCGACGACGAGCAGATCCGCAGCTGGAGTCGCGAGCAAAAGGATCGCTGGTGGCTCGAACGGGTGTACCGCGGAGATATGCCGCAGCTCACGCTGCGGGCGGCGTGCACCGGCTTCGTCCTGGGGGGAGTTCTGTCCGCCACGAACCTGTACGTGGGCGCTAAAACGGGCTGGACGCTCGGCGTGGGTCTCACCTCGGTGATCCTCGCGTTCTCGGCGTTCAAAGTGCTGTCGCAGTTCGGTTCGCGCGACATCACGATTCTGGAGAGCAACGCGATTCAGTCGGTGGCGACCGCGGCGGGCTACATGACCATGCCGCTGGTGTCGGGCATGGCCGCGTACATGTGGGTAGAAAACGCGGTGCTGGACTGGAAACGCCTGATGCTGTTCAACGTCGTGTTGTCCGTCTTGGGCGTGCTCGTCGCCTTTCCGATGAAACGTCGCTTCATCAACGACGAGCAGCATCCGTTCCCGGAAGGCCGCGCGTGCGGCGTGGTGCTGGACACGCTCTATCGTTCGAGCGCTGCAGTCGGCTTGTTCAAGGCCAAAGCGCTCGGTCTGTCCGCTGCGATTGCCGGTTTCATCACCTTCATATCCGGCGAAGCGTACATGAAGCTCATCCAGGAGCGCTGGCTCGGCTTCGTGAAGTCCTGGCATTTCCCGCACAACCTCGACGAGTGGTACTACGACCTCGCAGCCAAGGGTTACGTGCCGATCCCGCGGCTCGCCAACGTCGATATTCGACAGTTCGGGCTCAGCCCCGCAATCGATCTGGCCATGTTCGGCGCCGGCGGGCTGATGGGCATGCGCACGGCCGTGAGCATGCTGGTCGGGATGATCGCGAACTTCGTGTTCATTGCACCCTGGATGATCTCGGCCGGAGAAATCCTGCCCAGGTCGGGCTCCGTTGCAGCCGGCACGGCCGTGTTCGGGCGCGTTCACATCGTGAACACTTGGTCACTCTGGTGGGGCATCAGCATCATGGTGGTGGCATCTCTGGTTTCGCTGCTGGCTAGACCGGAGGTCTTCACCCAAGCGCTACGTTCGTTGACAGGCCGGAAGTCCCCCGAAAGCTCGGATGTCCTCCGGCACATCGAACTACCGCTGTGGGTCTCCTGGCTGGGGATTCCACTGGTCGGCGGGATCGGCGTGTGGATGGCGCACGCCTGGTTCGGCGTGCACTACGCCTTCGGCGCCATGGCCATTCCGCTGATCAGCGTGCTGAGCCTGATCGCCGTGAGCAGCACCGCGCTCACGGGCATCACTCCGAGCGGTGCACTTTCCAAGGTGCCGCAGTTTCTGTTCGGCGGATTGGATCCGAAGCACCCCGCCACCAATTTGATGACCGGTGTCATGTGCTCGGAGGTGGCCTCGAACGCCTCGAACCTGCTGATGGACATCAAACCCGGCTACATGCTCGGCGCCAAGCCGCGCCAGCAGGCGGTGGGTCATTTGATTGGGATCGTGGCGGGCGCGCTCGCTTCCACCCCGCTCTACTACGTGCTGTTTCTGTCCGACTACCGCCCCGGCGCCAATCTTCAGAACGTGATGGCTCCGGAGGGAGGCCAGTTTACCTTCCCGGCGGCGCTGCAGTGGAAGGGCGTGTCGGAGCTCGTAACGTCCATATTCGGGGGTGGCGGCGAAGCGTCTCTATTGAGCCGGTCGATCGTGATCTCGATGGTGGTGGCGGCGATGGCCGGAGTGGCGCTGGAAGTCGCACGCATCGGCACACGCAATCGCTTCCCGCTGAGCGCGCTGGCGATCGGGCTCGGAGTGGTGGTGCCGCCCGAGTCGACGCTGGCCATGTTTGCAGGCGCGTGTTTCTTCTGGCTCATGGAGCGGCGCTACTCGGATCGGAGCGGGTCACGCGGACACCTGCTGTGGATCGGCACTCACGATCCAATCTGCGCCGGCATCGTGGCGGGCGCCGCGCTCGTGGGCATCGGAGACGTGCTCGTCCGGGTGTTCCTGCTTTGATCGCGCCCTGGTGTCCGGTCGTCACGAAGTGAAACGAGCTGGAGCGCGGCCTAGGAGCGCGCTCTTGCGCCACGGATTAGAACGTGTTCTAATCCGTGGCGCGGCGTAGCGAATGTACCTCGATTACACTTCCGAGCAGCAAGACCTCAAAGCCGAGCTCCGGCGCTACTTTGCAACGCTCATCAGCAAAGAGTTGGAAGACGAGATCGCCACGCTCGAATCGGGCGGCCCGCTCTACCACCGCGCGCTCCAGCGCATGGGCCGGGACGGCTGGCTCGGCATCGGCTGGCCGCGCGAGTACGGCGGGCAAGGCCGACCCGCGATCGAGCAGTTCATCTTCTTCGACGAAGTGCAGCGTGCGGGCTTCCCCATCCCGCTGCTCACCTTGAACACCGTCGGCCCCACGTTGATGAAGTACGGCTCCGACGCCCAGCGCCAGCGTCTCCTGCCGCGGATTCTCGAGGGCACGCTGCATTTTTCGATCGGTTACACCGAGCCTCAAGCGGGCACGGACCTGGCATCACTCACCACCCGCGCCGAGCGCGACGGCGATCACTACGTGGTCAACGGCCAGAAGGTGTTCACCAGCCTGGCGGATCACGCTGACTACATCTGGCTCGCTTGCCGCACGGATCCCAACGCGCCGAAGCACGCTGGCATCTCGATCTTGATGGTGGACACGCGGCTGCCGGGCGTGAGCATACAGCCGATCCGCACGCTCGGAGACAACCGCACGTCCACCACGTTCTATGAAAACGTGAGAGTGCCCGCGGACATGTTGGTCGGGCCGGAGAACGCGGGCTGGAAACTCATCACCAACCAGCTGAACCACGAGCGCGTCTCGCTGTTCACGGCCGGCATCGTCGAGCGTTTCCTGGAGGAAACATTGGCCTGGGCGCGCTCGACTCGCACGGCGGAGGGCCAGCGCGTCATCGACTTGCCGTGGGTTCAGATGAACCTCGCGCGAGTGCACGCGGGCACGGACATTTTGCGGCTGATGAACTGGCGCCAGTGCTGGAACATCGAACGCGGCGGTCTGCCCCCGCAGGAAGCTTCCACGGTGAAGCTGTTCGGCAGCGAGTTCTACGTGGAGTCGTCGCGACTCCTGATGGAGATCCTGGGTGAAGCCGGTACGCTGCAGCGCGGCTCACCGGGAGCGGCGCTCAAAGGCCGTCTCGAGCGCTATTATCGCTCCACGCTGGTGCTGACCTTCGGGGGAGGGACGAACGAGATTCAACGCGACATCGTCGCCATGGCCGGCCTGCGCATGCCGAAGCCTCCCAGGTAGGCGAACATGGACTTCGGACTGAATGAACAACAGACCGCCGTGCAGGATCTCGCGAAGCAGATCTTTCGCGGGCTCGCGCCGGCCGAGTCTCTCGCCGCGCTGGAACGCGCCGGCGAGGGCTTTCACAGCGTGGTGTGGGATGCGCTCGGCAAGGCGCAGCTACTGGGACTCTCGCTACCGGAGGAGGTCGGCGGCGGCGGGATGGGTCTCGTGGAGCTCTGCCTGCTGGTGGAGCAATCCGGCGACGCAGCCTGCCCGGTGCCGCTCCTGCCCACGCTGGTGATGAGCGGCCTACCGATCGCTCACTTCGGCACTTCGGATCAGCACGCGCGCTTCCTGGCGCCCGTGGTAAGCGGCAGCATGCTGCTGACTGCCGCACTCGTCGCCTCTTCCGAGCCGATCGTGGCGACGCGCAATGGCAGCGAATGGGTGCTCAACGGCACTCGCGAGTGCGTGCCCGCGCTGCACCTCGCGGCGCGCGTTCTGGTACCAGCTCACAATGCCAACGGCTCGATCGGGATGTTCCTGGTGGACACCCGCTCGAACGGTGCGCGATCGGAACGTCAAACCGGCACGAACGGCGAGCAGCTAGGACGCCTCTTGCTGTCGGGCGTGCGCGTGGCGAGTAGCGACGTGCTCGGCGACGCCAGTGCTGGGCAGGACATCCTGGAGTGGACGCTCGAGCGTACCTGGCTCGCGCAGTGTGCGCTCGAGCTCGGGCTGGCACGGCGCGCGCTCTTGCTCACCGCGAACTACGCACGCGAGCGCCAGCAGTTCGGACGCCCGATCGGAACGTTTCAGGCCGTCGCGCAGCGCGCGGCGGACGCTTACGTGGACGTGGAGACGATCCGCCTGACGCTGTTCCGAGCGGCGTGGTTGCTCGATCAGGGGCGCGACGCGCGGCGCGAGGTAGCCGTGGCCAAAGCCGTGGCGGCCGAAGCCGGTCACCGCGTAGTGTGCGCGGCGCAGCACATTCACGGCGGGGTCGGCTTCGATCGCGACTATCCGCTCTATCGCTACTTTCTGGCATCCAAGCAGAACGAATTCACGCTCGGCTCGGCCAGCCACCACCTCGCGCGCCTCGGCAAGATGCTCGCGCAGGGGTAGCCTCAATCGCCGCTGTAGTTGCTGATCGCGAGCGTCAGGCTGGCCGTGTAGCCGCGCTGATTGTCCCCCGTCACGATTGCGATCTGACGGGCTGAGCCGCCGGCGCTCGTACCGAACACGGCATCCGCAGCGTTGCTCGTCGGGTTCTGGCCCTTCTCGTAGCGATCGGACGCGCCGTATACGGCCTGACTCGTCGCATCCGGAAAGCCAATCTGTGTGGTCTTGCGCAGCGTCATGTCGCGATACACGCGCACGTGCACATGCGCGGCGCGGGAGGCGTACCACCCGGGATAGACGCTGCGAAAAGTCACGCGTCCGGCATTGTCCGAAGTTTGAACGCCGCGCAGGTAAGTGCTGACCGCAGGTCCCGCAGTCCGCCCGGCCTCGTACTCGGAGTACACGCCGCCGGCATCCGCGTGCCACACTTCCACGTTCGCGCCCGCGATAGGCAGACAGGCGCCGTCGGCGTACGACAGTACGAGCTCCAGTGTCAGGGGGACTCCAGGCTTGCCCTCACTGATGTCGGAGCGATAGAACGTGTCCTGCGCGATCAGCGTTTGCTTGTCCGGATGATCGCCGGCTTCCTCTTCTGAAATCTCGCTGCAGCTCGCCGCGGGGCCCTGGCCTTCTCCGCCAGAACCGCCCGATTTCGAGTCACCCCCGCCGCAGCCGAGCAAGATCACGCCGAGCGCGCCCAGCGCCTGACGCCGGCCGAACACGCCGCGACCGCGCCTTCCGACCCCCTGCTTGCACACACACATCACCCACCTTCCATTCGAAATGTAAGAGAGTCGTCTGCAGCTCGCGCTGCCCCAGTTTTCGTAGCTTGGAAAGCCCCTCTGCTATCCAAGCCCCTCACACGCTCCTAGTGTTGCGTGTAATGGCATCTTGCGATGTGGACGCTCACTGTCAACGTTTTCGAGCACCCGCGTCGTTTGCAGCATACTTCTCGCGCAACGAGCACGCGCGGCTCGGCGCGCCACGCACGCTGCGCCGGTGTGCGCGCAGCGATCCGACGCTTCGCTCGTGCGCGACGCCGCGATCTGTCGCAGCCGTCTCGCTGTGAGTCGAAAGGGACGATACTGCTAAAGCTACATGAAGCCGCTCAGGGCTTGTCTCGTCCGACGATCCACATGGCGAAGAACTGCGAGCCGCCCCCGTACGCGTGACCGAGCGCGCGCTTCGCGTCCGGGATCTGGTGCTCACCGGCTTGACCGCGCACTTGCAGCGCTGCTTCGGCGAAGCGGAGCATGCCGCTGGCTCCGATGGGATTCGTCGCCATCACGCCTCCCGAAGGATTGATGGGTAGATCTCCAGTGAGCGCGGTCACGCCGGATTCGGTGAGCTTCCAGCCCTCACCTTCCTCGCAAAAACCGAGATTTTCGAGCCACATCGGCTCGAACCACGAGAACGGAACGTAGATCTCCGCGACGTCCAGCTCGCGCCTGGGATTGGTGATGCCGGCTTGCGCATACACGGCGCGCGCGCACTCTTTGCCTGCGCGCGGGCTGACCTGATCGCGACCCGCGAACATCACGGGCTCGCTGCGCATCGCACCGCCATGCACCCAGGCGGGCGGCTTCGGTGAGCGGGCTGCTCCGTGCGCGTTCGTGAGCACCATGGCCACGGCACCGTCCGAAGACGGACACGTATCGAGGTAGCG
Source organism: Polyangiaceae bacterium (assembly GCA_035318565.1). Lineage (GTDB taxonomy): Bacteria > Myxococcota_A > Polyangia > Polyangiales > Polyangiaceae > DATDJP01. Next base: position 583 of record DATHEN010001085.1, on the reverse strand, counting down.
GATCGGGTCCCACAACATGGGAGACTTTTCCACCATCTCGAGGCTGATGTCCTTGATGCGCAGGTGCGCGTACGGGTTCTTGAGCGCGTTCAGCCGATCCTTGACGGCCACCAGGTGACCGACGTGCCGAGGTGCACCCGAGCGCCGCATGTAGCCACGGATCAGCGGCGCGAAATAGCCGCCCGCCCCGGCGACGAGCTGCGGCTGAAACGGGATTTTCGGTGAGAGCGCCCACATGGCGTCGCTCTCGGACTGCTTCTCGAAAGCGAGCGTCAGCACGCGCGCGTGAATACCGGCGTGCACGAGCTGTGACGCGATGAGCGCGGTGGAGCCACCCACGCTGCCTGCGGTGTGCACGCGCGAAATCGGCTTGCCCGCGGCGCCCAGCGCATCGGCCAGGTACAGCTCCGGCATCATGATGCCTTCGAACATGTCCGGAGCCGTGCCGATCACCACGGCGTCGATGTCCTTCCATTCGAGCTCCGCATCCGCCAGCGCTCGCAGCGCCGCTTCGCGCAGAAGCCCGGGAATCGACACGTCTTCGCGCTTGGCACGATGTTGCGTCTGGCCGATACCGACGACG
>DATHEN010001084.1:0-3438 GCA_035318565.1 Polyangiaceae bacterium | reverse complement strand
AAGCTGAGAAGCAACGCGCAGGGAAGTCGACGGCGAGGCCGCCAAAGCAAAACCCGAAGGGCAATCCTGTGCCCAAGCGCCAGCGGGTGAAGCCTGAGAACGCGTTCGACCCGGTCACACCTAACGACCTCCGACGCACCTACGCGTCGTGGCTCGCCCAAGCCGGCGTTCCGATGCTTCATGCGATGAAGCTGATGGGCCACGGCTCGACCCAGATGCTCGAGCGCGTCTACGCGCAGCTGGCACCGGAGCACCTCAAGGAAGCGGTCGCACTCCTGCCGCGCGAGGTCACCATGGTGACGGGCACGGTCGCGCCCAACCGTCTCGAGCGCGGCACGTCCGCCCCTGCCGATGTTGTCGCGTTGCAGGCAGAAATCGAACGCCTCCAGCACGAGCTCGAGGCCGCGCGCGGCATTGTCAATCCAGCCCAGGCGGTCGCGCTCGAGCGCGCAAGCCATCGCGTCCCCAAGCGGTCTACAGGTGTTCGACTTGGGAGGCGACTGTAGTGCACGGTGTAGTGCAGCCCGGTGCTAACTCGTCGCTATTGGCGTGGCTCGGTAGGGCAGAGGCAGCGCAGCAACTTCGCGAAACGGTTGGATTTCTTCTGCGCCCCCGATAGGACTCGAACCTATCACCGTCGACTTAGAAGGTCGCTGCGCGCCGCAGAAAAATATAACGATGTCGCGTATATGCGAGTATCGTATTGAGGAGTGTAGGGGAAGTGTAGTGCTCGGCACCACTCAAGCTCGTGCCGGCGGCGTCCGATACCGTTATTGCAAGGGGGCCGGTACTTGGAAGGTCAAACGTCACCAACAGCATGCACGCACTGCAAGACCTGCGTCGCTTCGGACGCAACGAGATGTCCGCAGTGCCGAGGCAGATATCCACATGGGCTTCCAACCCGCCTGAAGGTCGGCAGCGTTGTGGGGGCAATGCTTGTCATGGGCGGCGGCTTCGCCGCGGTCGCTGTCGTTTCTTCATCGAAGGCGGCCGGTGGAATCGATCAGCGTTCGGGCGCTGTGGCGGAAGCGCCAGCGCCCGAGACGCAACGCTTCGTTGAACGCGTATCCCAAGAGGGCAGCTTCAACGAAGCCGTTCGAGCTGCCCGACCGAGGATGCGAGACACCTTCGATGAAGGCCCTACCCTGGCCGCCTACGCAGTCGCGAACTGGTTGCACGAGAAGGGAGTGCTCGCGGATGTCGATGTGAGTCCCGAAGAAACCTCGACGAGGTTCGCGAAGAAGGACATTGAGGTTGCGCGAGGCAAGCGCGCATGTTTCGTCGGCAACGTTGCGCACATTGCGCGTAATCCGTTCTATCCGCAGTCGTTCGACGCGACGCTTTCGAGCGAGGACTGGGATGCGGTGAATGCGGTCGCAGCACGAAATACCGGCGCGCTTGTGGAGGGGATGCGGGCGCGGTTCTGTGGAGTTGTCACCGGCGTGGTGACGTATGTGGCCGCAAGCGGTGGGCGAGCCTCTGTGGTTCAGCTTGCCGGCATGTTCGACCTGCCGGAAAACCGGAACCGATGAACATGAAGCCCCGGGTTCAGCTCACGCACAAGGGAGTGGGTGAGCAAACTCCACGAGCGGTAGCTTGCTAGCCTGGTGGCATGGACCACACCGCATCCCCCAAACTCGAAGTCGTGGTGATCAGCACTGCTCAGCTCCGTGGCCTCATCACCGACGCTGTCCGCGAGGCAATGAGCGCCCAGCGACCGACTGAGGGCTACCTCGACACGGAGCAGGCAGCCGCTTACCTCGGCACGACCGTGAGCAGTCTGCGAACGGCTGTCGCTCGAGGAAAGCTCGCGCCCGACCACCGCGGTCAGCGTGGCGGCGGCATGAAGGGCAACCGATTCACACGAAAGACGCTCGACGCGTTCATTCGCCGCGACAGCGCCGCGCGGGTGTAGACGGTTACTTCCTCGCGAGCTCGAGCCAGGCCTCTCCGCACCGCCTGCACTGAATCACCCAGCCTCCGGCCCACGCTACGCGAATGCCGACGTCCGTAAGCGGGTCGCGCTTCTCGGTGCAGGTCGGACACTTCGCGCCGTGCTCGAGCACCGGGTAGGCGTTCTCGAACGGCGGCAGGCGCATGATGCGCGCCCACTCGATCACGAGCTCCGTGTGCCATGGCGGGCGGGGGAGGCCGGAGAGCCAGCGCTTGTGAGCGCGGTACCCGCGGTAGTAGTCGCGCAGCAGCTTGAGGTGACTGTCCATCCCGTGCCGCTGGAACTCGGCTGCGATGGCTCGGATCAACGGGTCGAGGGAGAAATCGGACACTACTGCTCACGTGTACAGCTACGCGCGGAGGCAAGCAACCTGGGCGCGCACACGCCGACAAGGGCGCATGCATCACGCGCACCTGGAACCGTTCGCCGCCTCGAGCTCGGCAGGCACGCGCTCGAGATGGTCACGCGCAGTGGCGCGCGCATCACGCTCGAGTGGTTCGACGGCGGTGGCTTCGTCGCTTCGCACGCAGTGTGGCGCTTGGCTGGTCGCGTGGTGCGGGTGGATGAGGCGGGGAGCGGGTGACGCTCAGTCGTCGAGCTTCGACTCGTCGATGTCGAGGTTGCGACAAAGGCCGCGCAGGTACACGCGAGACATCTCAGTCCTCAGCCCGTTATGCGCCGGGATCGTATACATGCGACCATCGGGCGCCCGTACTTTCCAGTGCTTGGTGCCGGGCTCGATGACAAAGCCATACCGCTCAAGCAGTCGCTTCAGGTCGCCCAGCCGCAACGGCATCAGCAGGCAATCTGGTCAGTCGCAAAGGAGGGAAGGCGCGTCGCTTTCGAGACAGGCACGACCGGTTCCATGTGATTGAGCAAAATCGCAAACGGGACGGCAAGTATCACGGCTTCGTTCACGTTCAACACCGCGCGTCGCGCCAAGAACGCATCAAGGTCGTCGATCCTTTGGCCCTCTTCCTGGATGCGTCGAAGGTCGTCCCAGAACTCTGCCGGGGCCACTCGCTCCTTGGGATTCGCCTTCCGCAAATGGTCGTCCATTACAACCATGCTCGTCGCATCAAGGACCATCTCAATAGCCTGCTTCACGGACTCGCCCTGGCTTACCACGTCGAAATCGAGGCAATGTGCAGTCCACAGGCCATGAACGTCCTCGGCGGGGCGGATAATCGCCCAGCACAAGTAAAAGTCCCTGCCCAGGATCTTCTCGGCCATTTCTCCCTCTCCGCGCGACCAATGATCCACCGCAGGATCTGGCCTTCGCCTAACTCAAGATATATATCGGACGTTGCATGTGCAAGATGAGAGCAAATCGTGAACCGCTGTACTTTCAGCCAGTTACGAAGCTATCTGCGCCATAACGTTCAGGTTTTGCATTGCAAATGCATCGACCAGCCAGCGTGACGAAGAACGCCTACCTGCTTGCGCCCGTGCTGTCTATCACGAAGTGAGTGGCGGTGGCAGCC
>DATHEN010001083.1:0-3678 GCA_035318565.1 Polyangiaceae bacterium | reverse complement strand
CGCATCATCGCCCAAAAACCCACCACCGCTCGCGGCTGAGCGGCGCTCCCGCCCCGGCCCCTCCGGCCCCGCGCCGCCCGCCTTCTGTTCCGGGCTGAGAGATTTCTTAGCCGCCAAGTCGCCAAGCGCGCCAAGATCTCGCCAGCAGATTTTTGGGGTTGAACCCTGTGAGGCCCAGCGCATCGAACAAACGACGCGAGAGCCCGCTCGGCATTTTTGGGTTGAGCACTGTGAGGCCCAGGGCGGCGGTCAAACGACGCCTCGACGGATGGATCTGAGCCGTTTGATCGGCGCTTAGCGTCGTGGAGAGTTCAACCCCCAATCCCTTGGCGAGGTCTTGGCGCGCTTGGCGACTTGGCGGCTAAGGAACCCGACAAGTCGCTTTGGAGACTGGGACCCCGCGGCTGCTGGCGGCGGAGCGCGGTCGTAGGGACTAGAGCGCCTTGCGGACGCTGGCCAGGGCCGGGGGAGCGCCGTTGCGCTTGCCGGCTTGTGCCGTGCGACGCACGCCGGGGCGTACGTTTTCTCCGGTCTTGCGGCAGACGAACAGCTTGATGTCCCCGAAGCGGAACGGGATCTCGGTTTTCGAAACCTCGAAGCGCGACAGCGATTCGGCAACCTGTTGTGCGCCCGGTACGCCGAGCGTGCCCACCTTGGACAGCAGGTACTCGAGCGTCACGATATGACAGTACTTGCGGTCGTCGATGATCTCGAAGCCGGTTTGCTTCAGGATGTTTCGGATCGACTCTTCGGTGAAATAGAAGAGGTGCATGTCCATCAGCCACGGCCAATTCTTGCCGGTGGCTTTCGGGAACCAGTTGTCGATCATCAGCGTGGAAAACAGGAGCTTTCCGTCGTCCGCCAGGAGGCCGTGAATGCGCCGGAGCTCCGCCACTGGATCGGCAAAATGCTCGAGCACGTCCCAGGCCACGGCCACGTTGAACTTGCCGAGCTCTTCGGGAACGTCGGCCGTGGTGCCGCGGATGACCGGGGCGTCGCTGACGCCGGCCGAGACATCCACCGCCCAGCCGGAGGGCTCGACACCCATGATGTCGATGCCTTCCTCACGCGCCACCTTCAGGAACGCGCCGCAGTAGCTGCCGATCTCGAGCACGCGATCCCCGGGCGAGAAATAGCGGCGGACCTGCGCCAGGTTGTAACGGAAGGTCGTGACGCGCGCCTGCAGATTGTCTCGATAGACCGGGTCCACGGCGTCCGCGTATTCCTGAACCAGCTCCTTCGCCGAGAGCTCGGGTTTCATGAAGATGAGTCCGCAGCTCAGGCATTTCAGAATCTCGGCGTGGGTGCGCGTGGAGTGCGTTGCACAGCTGTACGGCGAGATGTCCTGCACGGTGGATTTCTCGGCGCGGCGCGCGGGATAAAGCTCGATGTGGTGGATGCTTCCACACGACACACACACGACGGGCTCGCCCTCGTGGCTGCCGTGCGAACTCGACTTGCGTGAACCGAACGGAATCAACCGGCGCATGCCGAGCCGCTGGATGGTGAGCATGGCCTTGTAGATCTCGGCTTTCGAGATCTTGGAAGCGCCCGCTGCGCGGTGCTCGAAGTGGATCGGAAACTCGCGCATGCGGTCGGTGAGCTGAGCGATCTGCGAAACCGACTCGACGGCGAACGAGTAGCCTTCGGATTTGATCGCGTCGATGTCCATGCGCTTGAGCAGGCTGGCGCGGAAGCCGCGGTAGAGCGTGGTGTTCTCTTCGAGCTTCAGGCCGAGCGCTGCTTTCGCGAAAAAGTTCGCCGTCCGGCTGATCAAAGTGCGACCGAAACCGTAGTCGCACTTGCCGCCACTCACGTAGCGCGAGCCTGTGACGTATTCCGCGTCGGCCAGGGTCTCGACGAGCGTGGGCAAGTAGCGAGGTGGATGGGAAAAGTCCGCATCCATGGTGGCGAGAATGTCGTAGCCGTTATCGCGCGCGTGCAGCATCGCGAGCTTGTGAGCCGAGCCGAGCCCGAGCTTGCCGGGCCGGTGAATCACCTTGAGCTCCCGGAGCTCGACGGCGAGCTGGTCCAAAATGTCGCCGGTGCCGTCCGGCGATGCGTCGTCTACGACCAGGATGTGCGCGCCGGGGAGGTGCTCGCGAATGGCCTGAATGAGCAGCGCGACATTGCCGGCTTCATTATACGTCGGAAAGAAAACTAGTATTTTTTGCATTGCGAAAAGGCGTTGCGTGCGAGGAAGTGCGAGAGGACCGCAAGGTCAAAGTCCGTTCGCTCGTTTTGTAAAATGACGCTCTAGTGTGGGACTTCGGAGTGAGAAGTGTGACGGCGCAACGCGTTCGAACGTCCAATTCGACTTTGCGCGAGAGGAGCCCGATGCGTAATCAGTTTACCAGCTGAGAGCGGCCATGATACTTTTGCGGAAACAGTCGTCAATGTGCCCGGCAGCGTAGGTACTTTGACTAAAAATACTTAGTGTCGCTGGATGGAGGCCGTGCCATGCGATCATTACTTACCCCCAGCTTCGTGATTGCAATGCTGTGCGTGGCCCAAGTCACCGCGTGCGGCGACGACGGCTCCGATGATGACGGCGGTGCTGGCGGCAGCACGGCAGGCCGTGGCGGCCGCGGTGGGACGGCTGGCTCGGGCGGCAAAGCCGGCAGCGGCGGTACCGCGGGAACGAGTGGAGCCGCGGGCTCCAGTGGTCAGGCTGGTACGAGCGGCACGGGCGGCACCGCCGGCAGTGGTGGCGCGGCCGGTACGGCTGGCCAGGGAGGCAGCGGCGGGGCTGCTGGAACGAGCGGTACCGGCGGCAAAGCGGGCGCCGGCGGCACGGCGGGAACGGGTGGAGCGGCAGGCTCTGGCGGCAAGGGCGGTACGGCCGGCCTCGGCGGAACCGGTGGCAAAGCCGGCGCAGCGGGCACCGGTGGCAAGGCCGGAGCGGCAGGCACGGGCGGCAAGGGCGGTACGGCCGGCCTCGGCGGTACCGGCGGCATCTCGAGCTGAGCGTTCGCTAAGCTTTCGAGTTCGTTCGACGTTGTGTGAGCGTGCGCTGCGCTCCGCAAATGTGACGCGTAATCGTTGGAACACGTGCGGCCCATGGAACGGCTTGGCGAGCTGACGTAGCTCATGTTACACGCCCCGCTGCAACGTGGACGCCGCGCGAGCGTGTCGCCCACATAACTAAATCTCTGGTGCATTTGCATCCAGGAGGATGGCGAAGATGTCTGCTCGTTTACCGCTTAAGGGAATGATCTGGGTTTTTATTGCGGCCTTCACGTGCCTCACGTTCGTAGCAGCTTGCGGCGACGACGAAGGTGACGACGACGGCGGCGGTCGCGGCGGCAGCGGCGGCAGCGCCGGCAGCGCCGGTACCGGCGGCGCTTCGGACTAGCAACCACGCTCGACTGATTCGCAAGAAGCGGCTCGCGGATAGCGCCGTGAGCCGCTTTTCGACTGCATTTCTCGGCGCGTCGCTCGCAGCTGAGCGGATTCAGAAATGCGGGCGTTCTGCCGCGGGAAGGCGCAGCTTGTGGCCTACTCTCGGCATCTGGAATGGGCGTATGCCCTCCGGCATCGAGTGCAGAAACAAGTAACGCGGGTCCTCGAGCGGGCGCTCGAAAGTGATGCGCGTCCTCCAGGGCGTGAGCCCTTCGACGCCGAGCACCTCGACCTGCATGCCCGGCATGCGGAACACGTCTCCAGGCGTGAACCCTG
>DATHEN010001082.1:0-3280 GCA_035318565.1 Polyangiaceae bacterium | reverse complement strand
GCCATTGATGAGCACGGGGCCGCCCTCGTGCTGCAGATGCAGCGTAGCCGGCGCAGCACCCGACACACTCCCGCCCGATGTGTACGTGGTCGCCATGATCTCGTTCGAATCGATCAGAAGCCTGTCTTCGCTACCCAGCGTGCTCTTGGTGATGCGGATTGCGCCGCTATTGCCGTTGCCCTCGAGAGCTGCGTCGATCTCGCGAGCAATGTGCAGCACGCCCTTCGGCTGTGACGTCCCGATGCCGACGAACCCGTTGTCGAGCGGATGGGTGTAGAGGACGTAGCCTCCGCCGTGCTTCCATTCGAGTGTGCCGGGAACGGCATACACTTGGGCGTCGGCGCGACTGACCGTAAAGACAGTCGACAGAAGTGCCGCGCCCACAGCCCGTTTCAAGATGCTTCGCTTCGACATTGCGATCCTCCGAGATTCCGAGTCCGCGTGGACCTTTTCCGATTCCGAAGCTATCTCAGCGCACGCTTTTGGCTCGTAAAGAGCTGGTAAGCAAATCGTAAGCGCCTCGCTGGGCTCGGTTCCTGCGTAGCTCGCGACGCGCCTTTCCGCTCCGCAGTGGGCAGCGCGCCACGAGCGCCGATTCGCATGCGAAATACCGGAGAGTAACCAGGGCGACGCCGAAACCCGGGATAGATCGCGGCTCTGGCTCGAACGCCTGCTGCCCGATCGTTGCCGTGATAGTCGCTATTCTCTCCCGCTGTCGCGGCTTCCTTTTGACTCGATGATAAAGCTCACCGCCCAATGCACTCAATCCCCGATGAATTCGATCGAACAACCGAGGAGTCGCAGCCGTTGAGCCAGACGGGGACCGACTTCGCGTCGCTGCCGCTGTTGCCGGCGCTGATTTCCGTCGTCAAAGAGCTGGGCTGGGAGCAGCTCACTCCGATTCAAGCGCAAGCCATTCCCGTACTCGTCGAGCACAAGGATCTGATCGGGCAATCGCAGACCGGCAGTGGCAAGACCGCCGCCTTCGCTCTGCCGCTCTTGAACCAGCTGGAGCTGGCGAAGCGTGAGCTCACCGGGCTCGTCGTTTGCCCGACTCGCGAGCTGAGCGCCCAGGTGGCACGCGAGCTGCGCCGGTTGGGCAAGCGAATGCCGGGTTTGTCGGTGGTGGTACTGGCGGGCGGGGATTCTTTGCGCGAGCAGAGCAAGGCGCTCGAGAAGGGCGCGCATTTGGCCGTCGGCACGCCAGGCCGGATCCTCGATCATCTGAAGCGGCGCACTCTGAAAGTGCACCGCGTCGCGATGGTGGTTCTCGACGAAGCGGACCGCATGTTGGAGATGGGCTTTTTGAACGACGTTGCCAAGCTTCTCAAGGCGCTGCCCAGCGCGCGACAAACGGCGCTCTTCTCGGCCACGTTCCCGGCGTCGATCCGTGAGCTCAGCACCAAATACCAGCGCGACCCTGTTCGGATCGCCATCGAGGACGAGAGCACTGCGCGCCCCAAGATCGAGCAGATCGTGCTGCAAGTCGCCACCCCGCACAAGCTCTCCGCCCTGCAATCCGTCCTGCAGCGCCACCCCCACGAATCGGCGCTCGTGTTCGCAAACCAGAAAGCGACGGTGGCGGAGCTCGAACAATCGCTGGCAACGGCCGGCCTGAGCGTGGCCGCCTTGCACGGCAATCTGGAGCAGTTCGACCGCGACCGCGTGCTCGCCAAGTTTCGGAACGGCAGCACCCGCGTGCTGGTCGCGACCGACGTTGCGGCCCGCGGCATCGATCTTCAGAAACTCGACCTCGTGGTCAATTTCGAATTGCCCACACAGCCGGTCATTTACGTGCATCGCATTGGTCGCACCGGCCGCGCGGGTCAGCCAGGCTTGGCGATTTCACTCTGCGCGCCCGCCGAGCAGCCGCGGCTCGCAGCCATCGAGCTTTATATCGGCTCACGGCTCACCACCGGCGAGCGCCCCGCAGCGCCGCCTCGTCCCAGCGCGAAGCTCCCGGCCAAACGCGAAGCGAAGATGGACACGATTCGGCTGCTCGGCGGTCGCAAGCAAAAGCTTCGCCCGGGCGACATCTTGGGCGCGCTCACGGGAGCCGGAGCGCTTTCGGGGACCGACATCGGTGTCATCGAAATCCACGACCGCTTTGCGTATGTCGCCGTTGCCAAAAGCGTGAGCCAGCGCGCACTTCAGAGTCTGAACGAAGGCCGAATCAAGGGTAAGCGCTTCAAAGCCGAGCTGATGAAGTAGAAAAGCACGGACTCGGCGGAGCTAAGGCTCGGTCCGATCGACCCTTTCCCCGCTTGTCTGCTCACGACGTACGCTGCGCCACGCCACTGCCCCGTCGTTAGGCTGCAGCCCGTTGCAACTGGTGAGCCTATGACGAGGCGATCGCCAGACATAGCCACGCTGGAGAAGAAACGAAAGAAAGCAGGCTGCGCTGCCGGCACGATCGAGTCGGTGGGGAGTCAGCGCTGCGCGTTTGGACGGCACAACAGCTGACTCGTGCCGGTGGCGACGAGCCGCCGATCGGCGGACCAGACGTGAGCCGTGCCGCCGATCAAGCCGTGCGCTGCGATTGGTGAACGCGTGTCGCAGAGCAGCCACTCGGACTCGGGAACGGCGCGGTGAAACTGCACGGCGACGTCTAGGCTGGGCGCGAGAAAAGCGGGCGGACGCGCGTGCGCAGCTGCGGCCGCGGGCCAAAACATCGTATCGAGTAGAATCAGCGAGCGAATCGCGTCCACGATCGGATCGTCGAATGTCGCGCGCGGGCGATAGCGCACCCATCCACTCCACTTGGCACTGCCCGGTGCATCTAGTAATCGCCCTGACGTGAGTCTCGTCTCCAGGTTTTGCCAGAACGAGTACCAGGGATAGCCTGGCGGCTTCAGCTCTTCGAAGGACGGCAGACCGTCGGGACCAGAGACATCGGGGGCAGTCGTTTCATCGTGCTCGAGCCCGGCGTGGGCTTCGTCCGTGAGCCACGTCAACGCCTCCAGAATGGGCCGTTCGCCCTGGGTCATCGAGACTCGCAGCGCACAAGAGCGTTTGCTCTCGCGCAGTTTGGTCACGGTTAACGACACTTCAGCGAACTCGGCCACGTTCAAGTACTGGCAATAGAAGCTCGCCGGACGCGACAATGGCGACTCGCGACTCGCGGCGCGCAGGGCGAGCCCGGCCATGTAGCCGCCGTTTGGCCCCCAAATCTCCCAATCTCGCGAGACGTTCGCGCGGTATCGACCGAGTTCGCCGGTGACTCGCGTATCCAAATCAAGGTCTGCCACGAGCGCAGTTCGCCACAAACTGCGTCCGGTTG
>DATHEN010001081.1:0-3502 GCA_035318565.1 Polyangiaceae bacterium | reverse complement strand
GTTGAGAGTCCCGTGCGCCGCGAGCCGGACATCACGAGTTTGCTCGACGCCATGCAGCGCGTCACGTCCAGCGACGAGACGCTCGAGTTGCTGCTGCGCGGGCTCGGTCGACTCGCCGAGCGCGTGCTGCTGTTCGCGGTGAAGGCCTCACGATTCGAGGGCCGGCTGGCGAGCGGGCCCGGGTTGGTTTCGGCGGACGTGAAGAAGGTTGCGATCTCGCAAGAGGCTGCCAGCGTCTTGCGCAGCGCTCATCAATCGGGCCACTACTTGGGCCGCTTGCCCGCCACGGATGCGCACGCAGCCCTCGCAGAGTTGCTCCGCTCGGAGGGTAACGAAGTCTACGCGGTCCGTGTGTCCGTCTCCGGCAGGCCCGCAATAGTCGCAGTCATTTCCGGATTCGAAGCGGCGTTCAGCGCGACCCGGCTCGCCGACGAGCTGGTGCAGGCGGCGAGCGGCGCGCTCGAGCGTATCGTGCGCGAGAAGAAGCGCCGCTGACGGGTTCTTGCTACTGCCACCGTGATCTGCTCGTACCAAGGACTGTCGCAGTAGGATTGCGGGCCTCCTTGGCGCCCGAACGCGGCCCTCGACGTGCTATGGACAGGCCCGCCGGCTTGGCTCCGGCCTTGCCACTATTATCGAGAAAAACACATCATGGCCGACGTACGGAACCCCGCAGAGCTTGCCACCTGGCACGAGCTTGCCAAGAAGGAAACCAAGGGCAAAGGCGCCGATGAGCTGACCTGGCACAGCCCGGAGGGCATCGCGGTCAAGCCGCTGTACACCGCCGAGGATCTCGAGGGGGTGCCGTTTACCAACAGCGTCCCCGGTGTCTACCCGTTCCTGCGCGGCCACAAAGCCACGATGTACACCGGACGGCCCTGGACCATCCGGCAGTACGCGGGCTTTTCGACGGCTGAGGAATCGAACGCATTTTACCGGCGTGGGCTGGCGGCCGGTCAAAAAGGTCTGAGCGTCGCGTTCGATCTGGCCACCCATCGCGGTTACGACAGCGACCATCCGCGCGTGCTGGGGGACGTCGGCAAAGCCGGCGTCGCGATCGACTCGGTGGAGGACATGAAGATCCTCTTCGACGGCATTCCGCTGCGCGAGATGAGCGTGTCCATGACGATGAACGGCGCGGTGCTGCCCGTGCTCGCGAGCTACATCGTGGCGGGCCTCGAGCAGGGCGTGAAGCTCGAGGAGCTCACCGGAACCATTCAAAACGACATTTTGAAAGAGTTCATGGTGCGCAACACGTACATCTACCCGCCCGCGCCCTCGATGCGCATCGTGGCGGACATCATCGAGTTCACGAGCCGGCACATGCCCCGCTACAACTCGATCTCGATCTCCGGCTACCACATGCAGGAAGCCGGCGCCTCGGCGGAGCTGGAGCTCGCCTTCACGATCGCCGACGGCCTCGAGTACGTGCGCGCTGCTCGCAACAAGGGCCTGTCGATCGACGATTTCGCGCCGCGGCTCTCGTTCTTTTTCTCGATCGGCATGAACTTCTACATGGAGATCGCCAAGCTGCGCGCGGCGCGCTTGCTCTGGGCCACGCTCGTCAAGAAGCACTTCGAACCGAAGAAGCCCGAATCGATGATGCTGCGCACGCACTGCCAGACCTCGGGTGTCAGCCTGACGGAGCAGGATCCGCACAACAACGTGATCCGCACCACCATCGAAGCGCTGGCAGCCGTGCTCGGCGGTACGCAGAGCCTGCACACCAACGCCTTCGACGAAGCCATCGCGCTTCCGAGCGACTTTGCCGCGCGGATCGCGCGCAACACGCAGCTCGTCATAGAGCACGAGAGTGGCGTCGTGCACACCGTGGATCCGTTCGGCGGCTCGTACTTCATGGAGTCCCTGACCCACGCGCTCGCCGAACGGGCGCAGGGCATCATCGATGAAGTGGAAGCCATGGGCGGCATGACCCGAGCCGTGGAGTCCGGCATGCCGAAGCTCCGCATCGAGGAAGCCGCGGCCAAGCGTCAGGCACGCATCGACCGAGGCTTCGACGTGATCGTCGGCGTGAACAAGTACAAGGCCGACAACGAGGAACCCATCGACGTGCGCGTGGTGGACAACACGGCCGTGCGCAGCGCCCAGATCGCCCGGCTCGAAAAAATCCGCGGCACGCGCGATGCCGCCGCGGTAAAGCGCACGCTGGAAGCGCTGACCCAGGCCGCGGAATCGAAGACCGGCAATCTGCTCGAGCTCGCCATCGAGGCGGCCCGGGCGCGGGCCAGCGTTGGGGAAATCTCCGACGCGCTCGAGAAGGTGTATGGCCGTCACCAGGCCGAGACGAAGAGCATCGCCGGTGTGTACGGCAGCTTCTACTCGGACGACGCCGGCTGGACCGAGCTCAAGAAGAACATCGAGGGCTTCGCAGAGCAGCACGGACGCCGCCCGCGCATGCTCGTGGCCAAGCTCGGCCAAGACGGCCACGATCGCGGCGCCAAGGTGATCGCTACGGCGTTCGCGGATCTGGGCTTCGACGTGGACGTCGGCCCGCTGTTCCAGACCCCGGCGGAAGCCGCCCGTCAGGCGATCGAAAACGACGTTCACGTGATCGGCGTCTCCACGCAGGCCGCCGCGCACACCACGCTGGTGCCGGCCCTGATTTCGGAGCTGCAGAAGGTCGGCGCTTCGGACATCGCCGTAGTGTGCGGCGGGGTCATCCCAGCGAGCGACTACGCCGCCCTGTTCGAGGTTGGGGTGGGTGCGGTGTTCGGTCCCGGCACACCGATTCTCACGGCCGCGTCTCGGGTGCTCGAGGTGATCGCCAAGGCACGCCGCGGCAAGCCCGCACCGCAGTCGGGCACGGCAGTCAGTGCCTGATGAGCGAGTCCGAGCCTAACCAGGTGGCCGAGCTCGCGCGGAAGCTCTGCCAGGGGGAGCGGCGCGCTCTGGCCCGGGCGATCACCTTGGTGGAGAGTACCCGCGCCGACCATCAGGCCGAGGCGCGGCTGCTCTTGGATTGCATTCTGCCGCACACGGGCAAGGCCGTGCGGGTCGGCATCAGCGGCGTACCCGGCGTGGGGAAAAGCACGTTCATCGACGTTTTCGGAGCGCGCCTGGTCGAAAGCGGCAAGCGCGTGGCCGTGCTGGCGATCGATCCATCGAGCTCGATCTCGGGCGGTAGCATCTTGGGGGACAAGACCCGCATGCCGCGCCTCACTGCGCTCGAGAACGCATTCGTCCGGCCTAGCCCCTCCCGGGGCTCGCTCGGCGGCGTCGCGCGGCGCACTCGCGAAGCGTTGTTGCTCTGCGAAGCGAGCGGCTACGACGTGATCCTGATCGAGACCGTGGGCGTCGGACAGTCCGAGTACGCGGTGGCGGCAATGGTAGACGTATTTTTGCTTTTGATGCTGGCGGGTGCAGGCGACGAGCTGCAGGGCATCAAGCGCGGAATCTTGGAGCTGGCAGATGTCGTCGCCATCACCAAAGCCGACGGGGACAACGAGCCGCGCGCGGAGAGCGCGCGCGCCGAGTTCAAGGC
>DATHEN010001080.1:0-3332 GCA_035318565.1 Polyangiaceae bacterium | reverse complement strand
GAGAGCACCTGGCTGCGCTTCCTCATCGATGCCTACACGGGGGGTGGCGGGTTTCAGGGCCGCATCAGACAGCCGCCGGCAGGCTTCTGGGGTGCGATCGCGGAAAGCTTCTCGTCCCTGCTTGCCCTCGCCGCAGGCGATGGTGTGCGGAGCACTGGCGGGAGCTATCTCGATCAGTACAAACGAGAGGACGCCGACAAGTACGCCCGGCGCATCGCGGTCTCCCACTACCTGAACTACGTGCGGCCGACGACCAACCTGAAGATCAGCTACATCGTTCGCAAGCCGCACAAGCGCAACAACGTGCCGCCAGCGCTCCAGGAGTGGATCGACCGCACCGGCTACGACAAAGAGTTTCGTCGCCGCGCGCTCGTGACTGCCGTGCTCGGCTGGTTTCCGATGCTGATCGACATGCCAGAAGTGCCCCGTGCGGCCCGTACGCAGGCCGACGCAGGCAAAGCCGAGCCGTACACCGTGCTCTGTCTTCCCTGCCACCTGCGCGACTACCAGCTCGACGAACAGGGCGAGTTCGTCTGGGCGAAGATGGCACAGAGCTTCCAGCGTAAGGACAGCTGGGACGTCGAGGCCGTCACGGTCACCCGCTACACCATCTGGACGCGCAACGAGTTCACGGTCTACGAGGCTGTCGGCGACCAGGTGACCGAGCAGCCTCGCACAGGCCGTCACAAGTTCGGACGCGTGCCGGTGGTTGCATGGCGTAGTGACACCTCGGTCGAGGACCCGATTCGGGCCGACAGCATCAATGCGGACATCGCGCACGAGGTTCGTCGCCTGTTCAATCTAATCAGCGAGCTCGACGAGCACATCCGAAGCCAGGTCTTCGCGCTGCTGGTCGTGCCCGGAGGGACGCCGCCGGCTGGTGGCGCCGAGCTCGGCGTCGAGAATGGCCTGGTCATCGATCGCGAGCAGAAGAACGTGCCCTTCTTCCTCGCACCCCCGGGCAGCGTTGCGGCTACGCTCGAGACGCGCATCGTGGCCACGGTGGTCGAAATTTACCGGCTGGCGCGAGTCGAGTACACACGGCCAAGCGGCACCAACTCGAGCGCGCAGAGCAAGGAGCGCGAGTTTTCACCCACAAACCTCTCGATCGCCGACCTTGCCGCAAGCCTCGCCGCTGGGGACCGCGAGACGCTGATCACGGTGGGCCGCGGCCTGAGCATTGGCGAGGAACCGTTGCAGCAGATCGAGTGCGTGGCACACGAGTCGTATGCGGACGAAGCACTCGACCAGGAGCTCGAGCAGGCGGTCGAAGCGCTCACCATCCGCGAGCTCGGCGCGCAGTTCCGGGTCGAGCTGCTCAAGCGGCTCGCGCAAAAGCTCTTGCCTTCGATGAGCACCGAGACACGTAAGGTGATCGAATCGGAGATCGAGGAAGGCGTGAAGCAGGCGGAGCGGGATGCGGAAGCGGCTACCGCGAACCTGCCCGACGATGGCGGCGGCGGCGAGCCACCGCCTCAGGGGGCGGATGACGAGGTAGCCAACGACGTGCTGCAGCAGGCGGCGGAGTAGCTCAGCAGATTCGCCGCGGACTTTATCACATCCCGATGTAGCGAACCGATCCGTCCTCTCGCCCGTCGCTGGCAAAGCCAGTCTGGTTTGCCGGCTCGTAAACCTCCACCCTGTAGGACGCGTGTAGCGCAGGAGGCTCTCCGCCAATTACTCCGCCGATCGTAAACTGTTGCGCGCGGTCGATAACGAGCCGACCGTCTGCAAGCCTGAGAACCACGTATGGCCGCTTCAAGATCTCCTTGAGGCGCTCGGCATCAAAGCCATGCGCTCCGGTGCGGCGCCGGTGCTCTAGGACTTGCACGTTCTCGTAAACGCCGTGCGGCAACGTTCTGACACTTGTGAACTCATTGACTTCCATAATCTCGCTCTCGCACGCTCGCGCTGTTGTTGTAGGCACGAGCACGCCTTCATCTGGAGCCACGTGCAGCAGCCCGCTGAGACTCACTGGAGCTTCGAGGACGCACGCGCAAAGGCTTCGCAATCGCTTCACGCGTGACCGACTTGCTCGCTCTCTGCTGTCTCGCACGCTTTGGCGCAGGCTCTCGGACTAGCTCGCTGAGCCGCTTTGGCTCGTTGCCGAGCAGCACGAGCAGGTTCCTCATCGGCTCGCTCACGGGCGTCTCGCCAGACTCGTACTTTTGAAACGCGCGCGTCCCGCCACCGAGGATGCGGCCTGCTTCGCGCTGCGAGATGCCGAGCTTTGCTCGGATGGCGGCTACCTGCTCAGGAAGTAGTACGTCCTCGATTTCGGCGCGCAGTGCGACGAACAGTCGCTCGTCCTCCGCAGCCATCTCGGGCTCGAGCACGCCCTCCTCGCAGTGCGTACACCACCAAGTTGTAATGACGTGCGACCGCTTGTGGCCCTTGTACTCGACGGGATTGTCGCGCGCCTCGAACACCATCCCGCCGCGCGTACCGCAGATCGGACAATCCTTTCGTGCTTTCTTGTTCGGCATAGTCACTTCCTCTTGAACGAGATGAGGAGCTTGCCCTCGTGGTTGACGGTGAACTTCACGTAGAGGACCGTCTTGGCGGCAGGCACGTGGTAGACGTCCTGCCAGATGTTTTGGTCGTTGTGCGAGGTCATCGACTTGTAGAAGTGGCTCGAGCGAATCGACTGAATGACCGCGACGATGCCAGCGCGGTCGATGCCCACCGCACGTGCGCCGACCAGCGCGCTGTGCGTGAGGCGAAGCGTCGCGACGGAAGCGAACTCGACCTTGATGGTGGCCAGGTCGTAGTGCGCAATCCGCTTCTCCATACTGCTGAGATAATGATGGCACCTTAAAGGTGCCGGTGTCAAGCTCAGATGGAGTGCGGTACGATCGCGTCACCGTGCCGCCTACCCCGCTCCAGATCTACCGCGCCCGCCTCGCTGAGGTCCTCGCATCCGTTGCCCAAGGGCAGCGCGACCTCGCGAGCATCCACGCCCAGGTGAGTGCCGAGATCATCGAGCAGATCAAGCGCGCCGGCGACAACACCAACGCGCTCGAGCTCGCGCGGCAGTTCGATGACGCGTTCAGGAAGACCGCATTCAAGCGTCTGAGCATCACCAAGACGCTGATCGAGACCGGTGCGAAGGCGGGACCGAAGGCTGGACGCGCGACCATCCGCGCGACCTTCGGCGACGCCACGACGAAAGCACAGGTGCGCGCGACCAAGAAGGCGCTGACCGAGGCGAGCGAGCGCATCGCAGGACGCGTGACCGTCGATGGCGTCGCGCTGTCAAAGCGCATCCGCAACGTCGACAAGGACGTGTCCGCCGAGCTGGCGCGCGAGGTCCAGAACGGCATCCAGCAGCG
>DATHEN010001079.1:0-5647 GCA_035318565.1 Polyangiaceae bacterium | reverse complement strand
GCGACATCGACAAGTTCATCGGCGACGCCATCATGGCCGTCTTCGAAGAGCGCCACGAATTCGACGAGCCGCACGCGCTGCGAGCGGTGCGCGCCGCACACGCGATGCAACGCTCACTGACAGCGTTCAACGCGGGCCGCGAAAAGCCGCTCGTCATGCGCATCGGCCTGAACTCGGGCCAGGTGGTGCGCGGCGACATCGGCTCGCGCTACGTCCGCCGTGACTACACCTGTATCGGGGACGTGGTGAATCGCGCCCAGCGCTACGAAGCCAAATGCCCGCTCGGCCGCGTGCTACTCAGCGAAAGCACGTACGAGCGCGTCCGCTCGCGCGTAGAAGTCGAGGAATTGACTGGCATCATGCTGAAAGGCATCGACAAGCCCGTCACCGCGTTCGTCCTGCAAGCGCTGACGTGACTCGCCTAACTCGGCAGCACGCCGCGCAGGCGGTGGTAAAGTGCCACCATCATGAAACTCCCCAGCCCGCCCCTCGGTGTAGCGCTTCTGGCGCTGACTCTGGCTCTCGCCATCGCATTCTCGTCCTCGAGTGGCGAGGCGGCGGACCCATTGAGCCGGTATCCCTATGATCCGGTTTGCGCGTGGGGTCGTGTCGCCAACGGCAGAGGGCTGATCGTGCGCTGCCTGACCCAGGCAGAGGCAGCCGAGCTGGCGCGCCGCCCCGCCGGCGCTCCGGGGGTCGTCGCGCCCCCGGTCCCGGTCCCCGAGGGCGGCGTACCGGAAGCCAGTCCAACCTGGCTCAGCGCGGACCTCAAAAGCCTGCGAGTGAACGCCGACATCGGCAAATTGCCGGAGGCCGAGAAGAAACTCTTCAGCGCCCGCGAGCGCTTCTTGGAGTGTCTCAGCAAGCACGGCGGTCTGGAGGACCAGCGAGCAGAGGTTCACGTGCGCTTTCTGGTGCGCGCGCGCGGTCGCGCCGAGGGCGTGTCCGTCGCCAAGCGCAGCGGGCTCAGCAGCCAGGCGGCTCAGTGCGTGGCGGAGGTGGTCGATCGCCGCGCGGTCGGCGTGCCCGAGGAGCCGATTGTGGGCGCCACGGCAATATTTCAGTTCACAGCACGCTGACCGCGAACCAGGCTACGTTCAGAGCTCGTGTCCTCACCCAGCCGACCGAAGATCCGCGTTCTGATCGTCGACGACTCGGCGTTCATGCGCACGGCAATCGCGCGCTTGATTGGCTCGGACGCGCGCTTCACGGTGGTGGGGCAGGCGCGCGATGGTCAGGAAGCGGTGCAGCTCGCCCGTGCGCTCGAGCCGGACGTGATCACGATGGACTTCAACATGCCCGGCATGAATGGCGCGCAGGCAACGCGCGCGATTCTATCGCACCGGCCGCGCCCAATCGTGATGCTGAGCGCACACACGCGTCAGGGCGCGGTCGAAACCATGGAAGCGCTCACGGCCGGCGCCGTGGATTTCGTACCCAAGCCCGCCGGGGAAGTCAGCGCGAGCCTGAGCGCCATTCGCGAAACATTGCTCAGCAAGCTGGCACTCGTGGCAAGCGCGAATCTGGCTCCGGCCAGACGGGCCGAGCCGCTGACCCGACCGCCCGCACCGGCGCGGCCGGCAGCACCGGCCCCGCGCGCCGTAGCGGTGCCGGCTGGGCCTCGCATCATCGTGATAGCGAGCTCCACGGGCGGTCCGGCCGCGCTGGTACGCGTGCTATCGCGCTTGAAGCTCGGCAAAAAAGCCGCTGCACTTTTGGTACAGCACATGCCTATGGGCTTCACGGAAGCGCTCGCGCTGCAGCTGGCGGAGCACGCCGCGTTTCCCGTGCGCGAAGCACGCTCGGGCGATCGGCTGGAGCCCGGCATTGCGCTGCTGGCGCCGGGTGGGACACACTTGGTCGTCGAGCGCTCGGGCAGCGTGACCTTGCGCGACGGCCCGCCCGTACACGGCGTGAAACCTGCTGCAGACGTGACGCTGCGCTCGGTCGCCGAAGTTTACGGAGCCCGCAGCGTCGGGGTCGTGCTCACGGGCATGGGACGAGACGGCGCGCTGGGCCTCGCGGCCATCAAGGCCGCCGGAGGACGAACCGCGGCCCAAGACAGGGCGAGCTCGATCGTGTACGGAATGCCACGCGCCGCGCTCGAGCTCGGCGTCGTCGAAGACGTCGTCACTCTCGATCAGATCGGTTCTTACTTGACCCAACTCATCAACTGACGCGTGGCCACCCCACTCCCCTCATCGCCGCACGACCGCGCCGAGCTGTATCGAAGCCGCGCGCTCGAATTCGAAAAGCGCGCCGAGCTCTTCGGTGCCCGCTCCAAATTCTACTCGAACCTGCGTGGACTGTCGTTCGGCGTGTTCGCCATCGCCGGGGTGTTTGCGCTGCTCGGCCGAAACCTGGCGGTGTCCGGTCCGCTGACCGCACTCGCGGGCGTGTGCTTCGTGGCGCTGATCGCGCTGCACGCGCGTATCATCGCGCAAGAGGATGAAGCGCTGCGCTGGGCACGGGTGAACCGTGACGGCGAAGCGCGCTGCAGCGGCCGCTGGCGCGATTTGCCGGAGGACGGCTCGCGTTTCGCGAGCATGCCCCATCCGTATGCCGGGGATCTCGATCTGTTCGGCCACGCATCGCTGTTCCAGCGCGTATCCGTGGCGCACACACGCTTCGGCCAGAATGCGCTGGCGGAATACCTGAGAAACCCCGCTGAACCGGGCGAGGTGCAGCGTCGCCAGGCGGCCGTGCGTGCACTGGCAGCGGAGCTCGAGCTCCGCCAGCGCCTGGAAGCCTTGTCTTTCGCCGTGCTGGAGCCGCAGTCCCCGCAGCGTAAGGACAAACCGCGTGAGCCTCCGGATCCAGAGCCGCTGCTCGCCTGGGCCGAGAGCGCACCCATGCTCGCCACGCGCGGCTGGCTCGTGATCGTCGCACGCGTGTTGCCCGTTTTTACGGTGCTCGCGCTCGCGTTCGGCAGCGCGCTCGGACTTGGCCCCTGGATCTGGGCAACGCCGCTGCTCGTGCAGGTGTTTCTGAATTTCTACACTCGCGACGCCACGTCCTCGGTGTTCGCCGCCGTGTCCTCCACTGAAGGCGCGTTCTTGCGCTATGGGGGCATGCTCGAGCTGCTGGAAAACTTGCAGCCCAAGGCCGAGCTCCTCGAGGAAATGAAGGAGCGAGTCAACAGCGCCGGAGTGCGTCCCAGCGCCGCCATGAGCGAGTTTCGCCGCAAGGTGGGCTGGTTCGACTTGAAGCACAACGGTCTGATCCATCCCGCGGTGAATACCCTTTTGCTTTGGGACATCCAGTGCGTGCTGGCCCTGGAAGCCTGGCAACGTCGCGCCGGGGGCAAGACGCGCGTCTGGTTCTCCACGCTCGGAGAGCTCGAAGCGTTGTCGTCCCTGGCCGGCCTCGCCCACGACGAGCCGGAGTTCGTGTTTCCGGAAGTCGTCGGTGCTCCACTCACTTTCGTCGCGAGCGGTCTCGGTCATCCGCTGATCGACGCTCCGTCCCGTGTGCCGAACGACGTATCACTGCCAGCACCGGGCACGGCGCTCCTGGTCACCGGCTCGAACATGTCGGGCAAGAGCACGTTGCTTCGCGCCATGGGACTGTCGGCCGTGATGGCCATGGCCGGAGCGCCCGTTTGCGCGCGGCAATTGAAGCTCGCGCGTTGCGCTGTGCGCACCAGCATTCGTGTCAGCGACTCACTCGAGAGCGGCGTGAGCCACTTCTACGCAGAAATTTCGAAATTGAAGGCCGTCGTGGACGCCACCGCAGAAGGGCAGCCCGTGCTGTTCTTGCTCGATGAAATTTTGCACGGCACGAACTCCCGCGAACGGCAGATCGGGGCGCGCTGGGTGATGAGCGAGCTCCTGCAACGCGGCGCGATCGGAGCTGTTTCTACGCATGATATGGAACTTTGCCGTCTCGACGAACCGCTCATGAGCCGCGTCACGTTGGTCCATTTTCGCGAGAACGTCGAAAACGGCCGCATGACGTTCGACTACAAGGTTCGACCTGGCGCAGTCACCGCCGGCAACGCGCTCCGCCTGATGCAACTGATTGGTCTCGACGTGCCGCTCGAATGAAACGGGGGTTCGATGAAACGCTGGAGACTCGCGGCCGAGCGCTGTGAGCAGAAGCTACACAGTAGAAAGGCCGAGGCCCTCGTCGCGCTGGCGCTGTTCGTCGTCGCCACGGTCATCCGCCTCGTCTTCATCGAGGCTCACGGGCTCGCAGAGCGCGTGTACTCCGACATGTGGGTGTACGACTTCCGCGCCAAGAACATCGTCAACGGCACGCTGAACGAGTGGGACACGTTCACCCCGCCCGGCTACCCATCGATGCTGGCGCTCCTCTATGTGACCACGCGAGATGGCGTGGCTGCTGCAGGCGTGGTCCAGGCCTTCCTGGGCGGCGCCACCAGCGTGCTCTCGCAACGCCTGACCATTCAAGTGACGAACAGCCGCTTGCTCGGCCTGCTCGCCGGCGTCGTGATCGCGCTGCATCCACCGTACATCTACTATGCCGGCCTCTTGCTCTCGGAGATGCCGTTCACCTTCTTCATGCTGCTCGGCGCCTCGCTGTTCATTCCGGGCGTGCGCCAGAGCTCCGCGCCGCGCCTACTCGCCGCGGGACTGGCGTTCGGCGTCGCGACCGTCATGCGCCCGAACCTGCTACCGGCGGTGCCCCTGCTCCTGGCGATCGCTTGGTTGTGCTCCGCACAGAAGCAAGCAGCGCTGGGCCCGCGTGTCTTGCTCGTCCTCGGCCTCTTGCTTCCGCTCTCGCTGGCCAGCATCCACAACTCACGCTTGGTCAAAGAGAAAGCCGGACTGGCCACGAACGGCGGCCTGAATTTCTATCTCAACTTCGCCGAAGTGAGCATCATTCACTTCGAAGGCCACCACATTCAGCCGATCCCGAACGCGGTGCGCCACACCGAACCGGAAACCACGAACCACCCGTTCTATCACGAACGCTACTTCTACAAAAAAGGCTTCCAGGTCATCCGCAACGAACCGGGCCGGCTGCTCGCGGCGTTCGACAACTTTCCAGAAACGTTTCTGCTCGGCGAGCAGGGCTATTGGCCGGAATGGGGAAAGGAGAGCCCGGGCTTCATGCTGCTGAACATCCCGTTCATCTTGCTGATCTGGTTCCCCGCGCTGATCCACGGAGCCCGCTTGCTCTTCTCACGCCGGCTGCTGCGTGAACGAGACCCGGCTCGGCCGCTTCTGATCGCGGTGATTCTCTCCATGCTGGTCACCATCTATTTGTTCCTGGGTGACCCGCGCATGCGCGTGCCGTTCGACGCCGTGGCGCTGGCCTTGGCGCTCGACGCGCTGGCTGGCTACTTACGGACCACGGATCGCGAAGCTTCGGCTACTTAGCCCCGGCCGAAACAGCGCAATCTCGCCACCGAATCGGCGTCCACGTCTGCAATGCCGCGCAGCAAAGGAAGCCGATATTCCGGGTCCTTTTCGTTCCAGAACACGAAGCCATTCGCGAGATCCAGATTGAAGAAGGACTCGAAGTATCGGTCACTCGGATCGTCTTCCGTGTCGTAGCCGAAGAGCTTCAGCCCGACCGGCTCGGCTTCCAGATTCACCTCACTGCGCTGATGAAGCGCAATCGCGGTGAATGAGATGCGTTCGACCATGCGCAACGGAGCTTCTTCCGCGAGGTCGTAGAG
>DATHEN010001078.1:0-3202 GCA_035318565.1 Polyangiaceae bacterium | reverse complement strand
CTGTTGCTCGCAGCGGCCTGGAGTGCGGCGCGCCATCGCGGACGCTGGCGCGGCATGCTCCTGGCGGGTGTACTGATCGGCTTCGCCAGCCTGGTGCGCACGTCGTCGCTGTTGGCGCTGCCGCTCTTGACGTTGATGTCCTGGCGTCCCTGGTCGCGCGCCATCATTCGTAGTGCTGCAGCGGCGCTCGTGACCTTCGCCGTGATCGCGCCCTGGACCATCAGAAATTGCATGCGCATGGATGGCTGCTCGCTGGTTTCGACGAACGGCGGCTGGAATCTGGCAATCGGGGCGCTCACGGACACGGGCCGCTTCGTCACGCTGCACGCCGAGGACGGCTGCCCGATCGTCACCGGGCAGGTGCAGCAGGATCGCTGCTGGGCCAAGGTCGGCCGCGACGTGATCCGCACCGACCCGGTGCACTGGCTGGCGCTGATTCCCAAGAAGCTCGGCCATACCTATGATCACGAATCCTTCGCTATCGAGTATCTGCGCGAGGCAAACCCGGCGGCGTGGCCGGAGTCACGGCGCATCGCCGCGCGGGCGCTGCTCACCACCTTCCACCGTATTCTGCTGCTCGTGGCAGCGCTCGCCTGCGTGGCGCTCGGCAGCTTCCGCGGTCGACTGAATGTACGCTGGGCGACGCAAACGGCGGCGCTGCTCGCGATCGGTACGCTCGCGGCGCACGCCTTCATCGACGACGACCACCCCTTCTACCGACTCGCCGTGTTCGTGCCTCTGTTCGCGCTCATTCCGCTGCCGGGCCGGCCTTTCCAGGGCCCTGTCGGGCGCTACTTGCTCGGCCTTTTGGCAGTGACGTCACTCACGCACGCAATCTTCTTCGGGGACGATCGCTATCACATCGTCGTGACCCCGGCGCTGTGCATCCTGGCCGCAGCCGCACTGCGGAACTCGGCGCCCGAACGAAGGTCGAACGCCGATCGCGCCTCGTCTCAGAAGTGAGATCGGCTCAACGACGTCCGCGACCGTGGCGGCTCTCAGCCCGCTGCGCGCGGGTTGGCCGCCACGCGCTGAGCGATGTTTTCGAGCTCCACGCCGTAGTTCTTGGCGAGCGCCAAGAGACACGTCAGCGGGCGGCCGCGATCGACGCGCACGTAGTTGATGCCCGCTTTGCGGCAGGCCCTGCTGATGCGTTCGTCGGACTTGTGGTTCATGAAGCCCGTCGCGCCGAGCACGAGGTCGTACGCCGAGGCAGTGATGGATTTCACTGCAGCATCCACGCGCCGCTCTTCGCCCTCTGCCAGATCGAGCGACTCGAGCTCGAGCAGCGTCTGCAAACGCTCTTGCAACTCGGAATCGTTGCGATTCGTGATGAAGAGCGCGCGCTTACCGCGCGTAAACGGCACGACCCGGTCGCGCACACCGGAGGGAATGGACCAATGTGCGCTGACCTCGTCCTCGGCCTCTGAATCCGGAGCTTGGGGCTCGAGCTCGACGGAGTCGGGCGGAATGGACATGTCCGTGGGATCGAGAGCACGCTTCAGCTTGTCGAGCCGGCGGCGCAGACGGCGATCCCCCGCCGGTAGATCATCCGGCGTGAAACCCTTGATCTGCTCGGCGTACGAACGCATCGCTTCCACGACGCGATCGTGATGCGTGTCGGAGAAACGCAACAAGTGCGTGAGCGTCTCGAGGAGCGCGGCGCGATCGGCCGGACCATCGGGCGGCAGGTGGCTGATGAGCTCGTCGATATCGCGATCGCGCAGCTGGATGGTCGTGACCCGGTCCACCTCGGCGGCGCGCCGCGCCTGCATCGTGGCGCGATCGAATACCCCCGACCAGCTTTGCTCCGGTGAGTACTCCGGATTGAGCTCGCGTTCTGCGGCTGCGAGCTCGCGCCGGTGCTTGTAAACCCAATAGCGCATGCGGCCTGCTACGGCGCCCCAGCGCTCCGCGTCTTCCACGGTCCCGCGCAACCAGCGCAGCTTCCTGACCCAGACCAACATCTGATCGGCTGCAGGAATCACTTCTTCAGGAGGCACCGAGCCGAGCCTGCCACCGAGATCTTCCACCTCATGGGTGAGCTCGGCGAGCATCAATTCGGGCTGACCCGGCGACGGGACGAGACGCGATGCGTCTGCCCAACCGAACGCGTCCCGCCCGGCGGATTGGTCCTCGAGCCGCGCGTTCTCGATGGCTTCGGCGGCAAGCGCCGCCACCTCCGCCCAGGTATCTGCAGACACGAAACGCAAACTTCTGAGCTCGCGCACGGCGTCGATGGGGCGGGTGGACAACTGTAGAGCACGCACGGAGCCGGGCCAGAACACGCGCGCGAGGCCACTCAGCATGCGCGCAATGCTCTCCACGGCTTCGTCCACCGCGGGCTCGTCCGGCAAGATCTCCTGGTAAGCCCGCGCGCGCGAAATCCAGGAGAGTAGGATCAGACGCTGACGCCGGGGCGTGGTCAGGGCGAGCTCGCGCCGCTCTCCGGTAATGCGCCGGCGTAAATCGCGCAGCTCCTGCTCGGCCCGCCATTCGTCGATACCGGCAAGCTCGGCCGTGACTCGCGAGACGACGGAGCGATCTACGCTGGCTCCGAAATGCGCATCGTGAATGTCGTGCGCCGAAGAAGGCAGCGCGTGCGCAACATCGGAAACGAACTCTCGCTGATTGGCCGAAGCACCCGGCGCCGCGACCGCGGCATCGGGATCGCTGCCTAGCGCAACGGCAACTTTGGATTCTGGAGCACTGAGTGGAGCGTCCGAGCGAGGGCTCGACACGACTTGAGAACGTCTCAATACTTCCTGCTCGAGTAGCGTGCGTGCTGCCCGCGAGGGGAACGCGTTTTTCACGGCATCGCGTAGCGCCTCGTCCGCATCCAACCCGCTTCCGGCCCAACGCTCACCCTCGAGCAACAAAAGGCATTCGCACCATTGGTCCTGGCGCTCTGCCACACGGTATCCCAGCTCGAGAAGGAGCCGCCGAAGTGCTAATTGCTCCATAATCTAATCAGCGTACCTTCCGTGACCGTCATATACAAGGAGCGGCACGCCACGCGTTTGCCACTTTGCAATCTGCTCGAATTACGCTGAAATGCAACTTACTCGCTGGCGCCGCCCCGAGGCTTTTCAGCCTTCGAACTATCCACATCCCAATCTTCTCCACTCGAGACGAGCTACCGGGAACCCGGTTGGCTCGGCTTTTTTCACCCATTTCGGGGGCTTTGACCCCCTACGTTGCC
>DATHEN010001077.1:0-3861 GCA_035318565.1 Polyangiaceae bacterium | reverse complement strand
TCTCCGTTTCAGCGCCGCTGGCGCGCGCGCTCATCGCCAAAGCCGTGGGCGACGAGGTCGTCGTGAACTTGCCGGCCGGCATCCGCCGCTACGAGATCGTCAGCGTGGATTTCGTGAGCGGCGACTGAGCGGTGTGACTCGCACTTCACGGCCCCGCGAGCGCTCTCAGCCTCCCGCTCGCAGCGGTATCGCGCGCCCGCTGGTTCGCGCCATCGCAGCGACCTGGTGTGTGCTGGCCATCGAGCTCGTCATCGTACTGGTACTGAAGTCGCGCCAGGTGACGTCGGTTTGGGAAGCGCAGTTCGGCGCGCTCTGGCTCGCGCCAACGGTGCTGGTTGCGAGCGCGACCTTGGCCACCGTCGCTGGCTTTGCCTGGGCGCTGGTCGAGCACGCGCAGGTGCGCTGGATACGCGTGTTCCTGGCGTTTTCCGCAGCGGGCATGGCGGGGTTAGTGGCGTGGGGCGTGGGCGGCGGGCGCCACTTATCGGAGGCGGCCGTGCGCGCAGGCTTCGCGGCCGCGCTGGCAGCGGGCGCGGGTGCGGGCGCCTATTGGAGCTCTCCGACGTTGGCCGCCCGAATCCGGCGCTCGCCCGCGCGCGTCGCGGTGCTCAGCCTGCTCGGCATCGTCGTGCTCGAGCTGCTCAACCGCTTCACGCTGGTGCGCCTGTACCCGGCGTTTCACCTCGGACTATCGCTGCTCACGGTACTCCTCGTGCCAGGCGTGCTGCTCGCGCTGCCCACTTCGGCGCAAGCGCGGTCTCGGCCTGCGCTCGGGACCTACGCGCTCTGGGCGGTGCCGGTGCTGGTGACGCTGGCTGCCGTGCTCGCGAAACCCGCCGCGCAGCGGTTGGCGTTGTTCGACAACTTCCGGCTCGTACTTCTGGATGAAGCGCCGCTGCTCGGCAACGGCGTGCGGTTGGCGGCAGAGCTGTCCCCACCGCCTCCGGTCGCAACGGGCGACGACTGCATGGACGGCTCGGCCGAGTGCGGCGAGCCTGCGCCGGCTCCTGAAGGCGGCCGCGGCATCGATTGGAGCGGGCGCAGCCTGCTGCTCGTCACGATTGACGCACTGCGCGCCGATCACGTGGGCAGTTACGGCTATTCGCGCCGGACCACTCCCAACATCGACGCGCTCGCCAAGCGAGGCGTGCTGTTCGAACGCGCTTACGCCGCCACGCCCCACACGTCGTACTCGGTCACGTCGATCATGACCGGCAAGTACATGCGCCCCCTGCTGCTACAGGGCGCCGGCCACGACTCGGTCACGTGGGCAGGAATTCTGCGCACGTACGGCTACAAAACCGCAGGCTTTTACCCCCCGGCCGTGTTCTTCATCGATGCGGCGCGCTTCGAGAGCTTCAGTAAGAACTTTCTGGGCTTCGAATACCGCAAAGTGGAGTTTCTGGAGGGGCAGGGGCGAATCGACCAGGTGCGGAGCTACCTGGAGTCCCAGAAGGGCGCGGAGCGCGTGTTCGTCTGGGTGCACCTGTTCGGACCCCATGAACCGTATGAAGTGCAACCCGGCCACGATTTTGGCACGCGCGACATCGATCGCTACGACTCGGAGCTCGCGGCAGCGGACGCCAGCGTCGGCAAGATCGTGGCGCTGTTCGACAAGCTCCGTCCCAACAACGCCGTGATGATCAGCGCCGATCACGGCGAAGAGTTCGGCGATCACGGCGGTCGCTATCACGGCACCACCGTCTATGAAGAACAGGTGCGTGTTCCGCTGGTCGTCGCCGCGCGCGGAGCGATTCAGAGTCGCCGTGTCCGGCAAGTGGTGCAAACCATCGACCTTTTGCCGAGCGTGCTCGCCGCCTTGCAGATCCCGCGCCCGCCGCGCCTGCGCGGCCGTGACCTCGGACCGCTGCTCGCAGCAGCGAACGAAACGGGCGGGGGGCTCGCGCTCGCCGAAACCGAAGAGCAGTCGCTGCTCGCCGAAGGCGAGTTGCGGCTGATCTGCGCGCGCAAAGTGGGGGCCTGCAAGCTCTTCGATCTGAAGGAGGATCCGCGTCAGCTCACGGATGCGTCGGGACAGCACGCCACGCGCTTCCGCGAGCTGCGACAGCGCCAGCGAGAGCTCAGCGCCTCGCATGGCCGCTATGAGCAACAGGGCCTGCGAGCAGAAGGAAAGGGTTGGCCGGCTGCGATCCTGCGCGGGGCGGCCGGCGATGGCGATGCGGCTGAAGAGATTGCAGCGCTGCTCGACGACGCGGACCTGAAGATCCGCCGCAAAGCCGCCGAGCTGTTGTTCGAGCTAGCTCGGCCCGAGAGCGCGCCGGCTCTGCGGCTCGCGTTGAGCCGGGATGAGGATCCAGAGGTACGGCGCTGGTGCGCCATCGCGCTGACCCGGCTCGGGCAGGGCGCGCCGCTGGCTTACGAGCTCGTGAAGAGTGACGACGAAAAATGGCGGCGTCTCGCCGCGCTCGCGCTCGGCCAAGTTGGAGACAAGCGCGGTGAAGAAACGCTCATCACGTGGTGGAGGGACGAACGCAGCCGGGACTACACGCGCTCGCGCGAGCTGCTCGCTGCGTTCGCCGCGATCCGCTCGAAGGACGCGGTGTATCCGCTGACTCAGAGCCTGAACGATGTGCGGCTCCGGCCACACATCGCCGAGACCCTGGCCGAGATCGGCGATGAAGCCGGGCGCGGCCCGCTCGCGAGCGCCCTCAAGAAGGAACGCTACCAGAGCGCGCGCGTGGCCCTGGCTCGGGCGCTCGTGGAGCTGAAAGCCGAGGGTGAGCTGATCGATCCCTTGGTGCGGTTTCTGGGCGTGCCCGATCCACTGCCCGATGGGCTCGACCTTGCTCGCCGGGCGAAAGTGCTCGAGTACGTGGGCGGCCCCGACAAACGCGGCCAGGCACGCCTGATCAAGGAGAGCGCACTCGGCGTGGCGCTGACCTTGGTCGTGCCGCGGGGCGGCAACGGAAAAGGGGTTCGTGCCATCGTCCGCGCCCGGAATGTGGGCAGTGAACCGGCCGTGGTGCGCCTGGGAGCACGCAAGGATCCCATCAAGTACGACCGTAAAGGTTTACCCGTAATAGAGCGAAATATACCGAGAATCGACAGTGAGCAGCAGCTCGAGTTCCGGATTCCACCGGGCAGCTCCGCCAGAGAGGTGCATGCGGTGCTTCCGGCAACGCTGGGCGCCCGGCCGCGACGAGCCCTCGAGCTCGTTCTGTTCGCTGACCGCAACGTGGAAGTCGAAGCCGTGGCCGTGGTGCCCCTCGCAGACGAGCTGCCGCCGCCACCACGCGAACCCTGGCTCAGGGTCGGCCAAACCAGCGACTCCGGAGACCCGGACTAGTACCTCGATTCATGCGAATCGAGGCAAAGCGATGCTATAGAGGCCGCGGTGTCAGACCAGGACCAACTCAAACGATCGCGACGCGCCAAACGCCGAGCGGAGCAAGCCGAAGAGGGCGCGCCGCCCGCGTCGGAAGCCAGTGCAGATTCCAGCGAGGCAGGCGCTGCGGAGGCGCCGCCGGCCAAAGAGGGCACGAAGCGCAAGGTCAAGAAGGCCAAGACGACCGAAGAGATCCGCGATCGCAATCGCCGGCGCCGCGACCAAGCCGTAGAAAGCCGGCGCGACCGTCGCTCACGCGAGCGCAGCGCGCCAGCCCGCGGACTCGACGCGACGGAGATGATGGACGACGCGCTGGCGCGTTCTACGCAGGCCGTCGGGACCTTTCTCAAGCGCAACTTCGGCGTGGTGCAGTGGCTGATCATCGGCGGCATCGTGGCCGGCTTCGCCTGGAAAATTTACGACTATCGCAGCGAGCGTCAGACCGCGAAGATCTCCGACGGGCTCATGAAGGGCGTGCGCGCGAGCCTCGGGCTCGTGGGCGTGGATCGGAGCTC
>DATHEN010001076.1:0-2183 GCA_035318565.1 Polyangiaceae bacterium | reverse complement strand
CGGGTCAGGCCGAAGATCCTCACGGCCCTGACCGCGACGCTCGGACTTCTGCCCCTGCTCGTCCTGCGCCTGCACGGCACGGAGCTCGAGCGGCCGCTCGCGATCGTGATGATCGGGGGCCTGGTGAGCTCCACGCTGTTCACGCTGCTGGCCCTGCCCACGTTCTACACACTGGTGCAGCACGTGCGGGAGCGCCGAGCCGGTGAAATAGCAGGCTAGTCGGTAACCAGAAAGTACCGAGGCTAAACTTGGAGGGACTAAGGAGCCTGTTCCGCCCGCGCAGACTTGTCGACGAACAAGAACTCGACCCGTCGATTCTTGGCGCGGCCCGCGTCCGTGGCGTTTGGTTCGATGGGTCGCGTTTCGCCGAAGCCCTTGGCCGCTAGCCGTTCAGCCGAAACCCCGGCGTCCACCAGAAATTTCATCACGGCCTGCGCACGCGCATCACTGAGCTTCAGGTTGTAGGCATCGGGTCCGCGGTCATCCGTGTGCCCCTCGATAGAAATGCGCCCGAGATCGGCACGCGCTCGAATCACGTTGGCCATCTCGACGAGCAGCGGCTCGCTCCGTGCCTGAAGCTGGGCCTTGTTGTATTCGAAATAGATCGGCTCGAGTGTCCGGATCTGGCCGGCCTCGACCCGCACGAGATCCGGGCAGCCGTCCTCGTCGTCTTTGCCGTTCTTCGTTTCTGCTTCGTTCGGGCACTTGTCCTGTGCGTCTGCGATCCCATCGCTGTCGTTGTCGGCCTCCGGGCAGCCATCGGCATCTTGCCAGCCGTCGCGGTCCTCGGCCTGCATGGGGCAGCGATCCTGCGCGTCCGGAATGCCGTCGCCATCATTGTCGGCTTCCGGACATCCGTCTTCGTCTTGATATTGATCCTTGTCCTCGGGCACGTTGGCACATGAATCCGCTGAGTCGGGTACGCCGTCGCGATCATTGTCGAGCTCGGGACAGCCGTCGTCGTCTTCGAAACCGTCGCGGTCTTCAGGATTGTCCGGACATCGATCGACGTCGTCCCGAATGCCGTCGCCGTCGCGATCGAGGGTTTCGGGGACGGCGCTCGGCGCGGTTTTCGTTTGCGCCTCCGGCATGACACCGACCGTCGCAAGCAGCCGCAAATCGGGCGAACCGTAGCCGTCACTCAAACCGGCCCCTGCTCCCACGCCGGCGAGGAGCGGCCCGGCGCTGTAGCGTAAGCCGCCCGTCGCCTCCAAGGGCGTATGTTGGCCGCTAAAGGCTTCCGCGTAGACCGTACTCCCGGCAAGCTCCGCCGTAACACCGAGCTCAGGGGTCACGGGTACGAGAGCGCCGGCCGCGAAGGTGAGCTCCGATCCCGGTTCGATGTCGCCAACCGGGGCACTCTCACGGAACACGCTGCCCACGGATACACCCGCGAAGCCGTTCTGGCCCAGGCTCTTCGACAGCACTATTCGAGGCCAGACGCTCACGCCATCATCGGCGACGAGCTTGTCTGCGGCGCCGAGCGGCGCGCGCAGCGTGGCAGCCAGTGCCAGCTCTATCGGCTTTGCGCGATCGAGCGCAACGAAGCGCAGGTCCGCACCGGGGTTGCCGACTGCCGCTCCGTCGGGGTCCAGCGTTGCACCGTCGTCGAGCAGCGGCAGCCCGTTCTGAGCGTAGATGGGCACGAGCAGGGCCGCTTGAAAGCGCTCGGCAAACACCAGCCCTGCAGAAGCGTAAAACCCAGTCGTGGAATCCACGACTCTCACTTGTTGGTCCTCGTCGCCGCGCGGCACGGCGACGAGCGGATCGTCCGCGTAGCCTACGGTCAGGCGTCCGAATGGCCGCAGTTTGCCGCCTCCCGGATCGGCGCGCTCGGTCCAGAACAGGTCCTGAGGAGACACAGGTGCGCTGTAACGATCCACGACGAACCCCTGAGCCTCACTCCGGCTGGACGTCAGCGTCAGCGCGAGCGCCAGTGACGCGAGCCGACGCGCGCCTTTTCGCGCACGCCGCCGGCGCACCGCCGCGGCCAAGCCGGCGAGGACTACGCTGAACCCAAGCACGTTTTTCGATTGCGGCAGTGTCCCCGGCAGCTGGCAAGTGCATGCCCCGCCGCGCAGCTCGTATTCACTCTCTGCACCGGCGAACCCGCCGTTACCGCCGCCTGAGCCGCCTGAGCCCGCCGCCGCATCGCCGCCGCCCGCACCGCCCGCACCGCCCGC
>DATHEN010001075.1:0-2841 GCA_035318565.1 Polyangiaceae bacterium | reverse complement strand
GACGGCGCGGTTCCAAGCGCCAACGCCGTGGCAGCGCGGGCGCTAGCGCGCTTGTCGTACCACCTGGACCGCGAGCCGTATCGCGAGCTCGCGCTGAACGCCATCCGCGCTTACGGCACGTTGATCGAGCGCACTCCCAGGGCCTTTGCAACAGCGCTCGGCGTGACGGACTTCTTGCTCGAGAACCCGCTCGAAGTAGCCGTGATCGGTCGCGCCACGGAGCCTGCAACCGCCGCTCTCCGGGCCGCCGTACGCGGTATTTATTTGCCAAACCGCGTGCTGGCGCACGCCGAGCCGGAAGCCGCTGAAGCACAGCGCTTGCCGCTGCTCGCAGGCAAGAGCTTGGTCGCCGGCCAACCCGCGCTGTACATCTGCGAAAACTTCGCGTGTCAGGCGCCGATCACGGACCCGGCCGCGGCACAAGCGGCCCTGAGCGCACGAGCCAAGCGCGAGCGTTCACGCGCCGAGCTCACCGGCAAAAAGCTCGCAGGGCGCGCAACACGTGAAGGCACGGCCGCCTACGCGGCACGCTTCCCTCTGCTGCAATCCGGCTACGGCGAGCTCGGGCGCACCGGTCTCACGACCAGCCGCCTCGGCTTCGGCGGCTACCGCATCCACGAAGCACAAATGGCGCACCGCGAAGCGCTGAAACACGCGCTCGCTCGCGGCGTGAATCTCATGGATACGTCCACCAACTACACCGACGGCCATAGCGAATCGCTGATCGGTCAAGTCATCGCGGACTCGGTGCGGAGCGGCTCGCTGCGCCGAGAGGAAGTCCTGGTGGTGTCCAAAATCGGCTACGTGCAGGGCCCAAATCTCAAGGTGGCCGAACAGCGCCAACGCGAGGGCCGGCCCTTCCCGGAAATGGTCGAGTATGGCGACGGCATCTGGCACTGCTTGCACCCAGAATGGCTCGAAGACCAGCTGAGCCGCTCGCTCGATCGGCTCGGACTCGAGACACTCGATGTCTGCCTGCTTCACAACCCCGAGTACTACCTGAGCGACGCGGTCAAACGCGGACAAGGACCGCACAGCGCCTTGCGCGACAGCTTCTACGCGCGCATTCGCGCCGCATTCGCCCATTTCGAACGAGAAGTCGCGCGCGGACGCCTCTCCTTCTACGGCGTATCCAGTAACACCTGCACGTCCCCGCCGACCGAACGAGACGCCACCGAGCTCAGCCGCTTTCTCGCCGAGGCGCGCGCCGCCGGCGGGGAGAACCACCATTTCAGAGTCTTGCAACTCCCACTCAACCTCATCGAATCGAGCGCTGTGTTCGAGAAGAACGAAGCCGGCGGCACGCAGACAGTACTCGAACACGCTCTCGGCTCACGCACCGCAGTGCTCGTCAATCGCCCGCTCAACGCCATTTCCGGCAACCAACTGATCCGTCTCGGCGATCCGCCGGAAATCCCCGAGGCACCGCCGTTCGATGCTCAGCTCCAAAAGGTCGCGGAGCTCGAGGCCGAATTCCGAACGACCATCGCACCCTCCTTGCAGGGAGCGTCCCCCGACGCAAAAGCGGAGCAGTTCTTCACTTGGGCCGAGCAACTGAAGACCCTATGCGCGCGGCTTCAAAGCTACGAACAGTGGCAAGAAATCGAGACGTACACGATTGCGCCGCAAGTCGGCCAGCTCTTCCAAGCTCTGGACGACGTCTTCAGCGACGAGCTCGCCGTCACCTGGCGCGAGTGGCGCGCTCGCTATGTCGTGGAGCTCGAAGGACTCTTCCTGACGCTCCGCAAACGCACGGCCGATCGCAGCCGCGCACAAGCCCAACGCTTTCACAGTGCGCTCGCCCAGGAGCTTCCGGAGAGTCTGCAGGGCGCGCCGCTCTCGCAGAAAGCGCTCTCGGTGCTCACCAGCACGCCCGGCGTCAGTTGTGTGCTCGTTGGTATGCGCCAAACCGCGTATGTTGACGACGCGCTACTAGCGCTAGCGTCGATCGCCGCGCCTCAGACACTGCGAGCCTACGAGGCAGTGCGGTCCGCAGGCATCGCGTTGTCAGAAACCCATACGCCGGTGCGGTAAACCCGTCGGGTGAGGCCACTGTAGTCCACGTCCAGTTTCGCTAGTTTAATTCGCAGCCTTGGTGCTCACGGCTCCTGCGGAGTAAACTGCCGACGTGGAGCGGCAGCACATCGAGACTGTTCTCGTCGAATATCTCGGCGATAGGCCGGACGTAGCCGCTGCCTACCTCTACGGCAGCGTTGCCACCGGCGCCGCACGCCCAGACAGCGACGTCGACGTGGGAATTCTGTATCGAACGACACCGCCGCCCACCCTGCTCGGTCAGCCCTACGGCGACGAAGCCGAGCTCAGCGCGCGAGTAGGCCGACCCGTTCAGATCGTCGTGATGAATACGGCACCGGTCGATTTAGTGCATCGCATTCTGCGAGATGGCGCGCTGATCGTCGAACGGGACGCGAGCGCTCGGATCGCATTCGAGGTGCGCTCCCGCAACCAGTACTACGACCTCTTGCCGGTTTTACTGGAGTATCGCAAGAGGGCCACCGTGTGACGGATGCTTACCTGATTGACTCGGCGAGCCTGCCACGAATCATGAACTCCTCACACTTTTGGAAGGCGCAGACTGGGTCGCTCCCGACACCGCCAACGCGTTGCGCGCCGCGATCGGATTTCGAAACGTGTTGGTACACGGCTATACGACCGTGGACGCGCGTGTCGTACGCGACGTCATCGAGTCGCACCTGAGCGACATCGAAGCGTTCGTCGCCGCCGTTCGCGCTCGGCTTGCCCCCGACTAGCGCTCGATTTTCCGCGCTGGCGTGGAGCTCGAAGGACTCTTCCTGACGCTCCGCAAACGCACAGCCGATC
>DATHEN010001074.1:0-4621 GCA_035318565.1 Polyangiaceae bacterium | reverse complement strand
GGAACAGCGGGAAACCGACCACGCCAAAGATCGCCGTGGTCATCAGAATCGTACCGGACACCATCCAGCGATCGGCTCGACGTTGAGCCTCGCGACTCTGTTGCGGGTGATCGTCGAAGGCGTTCGAGAGATTGGGGCCGTTGAGTGTTAGCGCGTTCATGATGACGACCTACCAGTCACGGCCCGAGTACATGTGAAGCTGAATGAGAAACATCGTGACCAAATAGCCATAGATGAGGATCTGAAAAACGATGAGCGCCCGTCGGCGCCGCCGGTCTTGGTCTACAACGGGCTTTCTGTTCATGGCTGAGTGTTCCCTTCATCGCTTCGGCTTTGACCTTCGGATCGATCGGTCGTCAGACGCGCTAGCCGCGCAATGTCGCCGCCGCCAGCTCTCTCAAGCCGTCGGCGACTGCACCATCACTGCTCAGCGGTGCGAGGATGCAGACTTCGGCCGCTTCCAGCTCGCTGGCGCCAGCCGCAATCAGCTTGGCTGCTGCCACCAACGCGCGTGTCGAAGGCGGATCGAGATGAAGCGCGTGGTCGGCGTTGCGAATGCTGGCGGAGCACCCGACCAGTCGCCGGGCGACCGCGCGATCGATGCCCGCCTCGCTTACCAAGACCTCGGCTTCGCGCTCCGCCGGCAAGTAGCTCATGGTCACGGTGACGAAGCGTTGGCGGAATGACGGCTTGAGATCCTTGAGCGAGCTGCGATAGGCCGGGTTGTAGGAGCACACGAGCATGAACGAGTCGGGTGCCATGACCACTTCGCCAGCGCGGTCGAGGTATAGAGCGCGTCGATGGTCGGTGAGCGAATGCAGAACGGCCAGCGAGTCATGACGAGCCTCGACGACCTCGTCCATGTAACAGATGGCACCGTTCTTGATCGCTCGGGTGAGTGGCCCGTCGTTCCAGACGACGTCACCACCCGTGACCATGAACCGCCCCACGAGATCAGAGCTCGTCAGATCGTCGTGGCAGCTGATGGTCGTGACCGGGCGGCCCAGCACGCCGCCCATGTGCTCGACCAACCGTGTCTTGCCGCATCCGGTCGGCCCGGTGAGCATCACCGGCAGACGCTGCTCGAACGCTCGCTTGAACAGCTCCACCTCGTGGCCGCTAGCTTGGTAGACGTCGGTTCTCATGCTCAGTCTCGAGACGAACGGCTCAAGCAGCGACGAGCTCGCGGTGAACGCGCGCCAAGACCCGAGGAAGCTCGTCTACCCGCCGGATGCGCGTCGATCGCCGGGGCCCGAACACATCTGGAAGCGGGTCCACCCGGGTGCGGCCGACACCGATGTAGTGCACGGTTACTCCGGCATCCTCGGCTTCCTCGACTGCGTGAGCGGTGTCGGCCCACGCGTAGCGTCCTTCGTAGCCATCGTCGGAGATGAGACCGTCGCCGATCGCGATCAGCAGCCGTCGTTGCGAAGGTTGGCCGAGCAGCCGAGTGGTCAGGTGACGCAGCGGAGCGCCGAGCCGGGTGTAACCGCCGGTGGCGAGCCCAAGGTCACTCGGCAGGACGAGCAGGGAGTCTGCGAAATCTTTCAGGCAGGTCACGTCGACTCGATGACGCGTGTTACCGCTGAACGTGAACAGAGCGTGTCGTTCCCGCGCGAGCGCCATGGCATGGCAGAGCGCGTCGGCGCATTCGAGCTCCAACCGGAAGATCCCACCCTGGTTGACTCCCAGAGAGGAGCTTCGGTCGAGCAAGAGCGCGGTGGTCACGTCGCGAGAGCCGGGCAGGAAATCGCGGAAGACTCGCGCCTCCGAGGCTCTACCCGTCACCGTGTCCAAGTGGTGCTCGATGTACTGGTCGATATCGAGCTCGGCCCCGTCTTCGAGCCGGTTCTTCAGCGCGCGATGGGTGTGTGCATCGAACCATCCCCGCAAGCTCGCAGCGATCGGCCGGAGCTGCGTTGAACGAGACGAATGCTTGCGCTCGAGCACGGCCACGTGATCGCGTAGAAACGTCTTCGTCCAGACGTTCCACTCGGGGTACGGGATGCCGACCCTTCGATCGGAGCGAGCTTCGATCTCTTCGTCTTCAGGCCGACTCGGAGGTGGGAGGTTCGGATTCTGATCCCCTGCTTCGCCACCGACCGGGATGGTGTCGAACCCAGGAGAGAGCACGCGCTTGCGCTCGGACCAGGGCATGCGGCCATATAGCCTGCGCATGGACGCGAGCAGGCCGCCTTGCGCCGGCAAACCGATCGGCAATTCCCCGAGCAGCGGATGAGACTCCAGCTCGCGGCTGGAGCGAGCGAGAGCGATCGCGCGCTCGAGCATCGCGGAGCCCTCTAGCTCGCCACTGGTCGGCTCCAGGCTCGGTAGAAGACGCCGGAGATCAGGCAGCAGACCAGGCCAGCGCTCGGCCACCCAACCGAGTGCGACTTCTCCTTCGATGATCGCCAATGCCAC
The DNA here is from genome assembly GCA_035318565.1 of Polyangiaceae bacterium. Lineage (GTDB taxonomy): Bacteria > Myxococcota_A > Polyangia > Polyangiales > Polyangiaceae > DATDJP01. The sequence goes on along the minus strand of DATHEN010001074.1, from coordinate 2,200 downwards.
GAGCTCCCGATGCGCGAGCTCGTGGAGCGGATATCGGGCGAGACGATCCTTCGACGGTGAGCACTGCAGCGCGATGCCACAGGTCAAAGTTCGCTGCGTCCAATCCGGAGCGAGCGCGGGATATGGAAGGCTTACGATCGTTCGCCGCACGTTCAGGCCGAAGCATCGGCGCTCGCCCGACATGAGACGCACGCCCTCGCGACGCCCGTCCGAGAGCGCGGAAGCGACGAGGGCACAAGTGCGCTCGACCCGCAGGGCATACCCGGCTCCCGCTGCCGTCACCGGCTCCCTCCGCAGCGGAGGTCGCTCACGACGGCCAGCTTCAGAAGGTGCCGACGGAATCCATGAACCAGTACCAGAACGCGATGATCAGACCCATGCTGCCGAACGCGGCTGCCAGACGCAGAATCTCCAAGAGCATGACTGAGCCTCCCTGGTCGCACGCTCCGACCCTATCGAATTCTACTTGCGAGTCAATCGAATTTCGACTGACGAGTCAGTTGAAAATGAATTCTTCGTGCGAGTCAGTCGAATTCGTGCGAGGAAGCGCCATTCTCGAGCCCAGCCCCAAAGCCGAGCGAACGCGGTCTGCCATCCTCGCAGCCGCAGAGGATCACTTCGCGCGGCGCGGCTATGTGGCCACGCGGCTCGAGGACGTGGCAGCGGCCGTCGGGTTGAAGCGTGCCGCGCTCTTCTATCACTTCCGGGACAAACAGAGCCTCTACGAGGCCGTGCTCAGCGATGCGTTCGGCTCGCTCGCTGCGCGCCTCACCGAAGCGTTCGCCGCGCCCAATCCGATCGCCGTTCGTCTGGAACGTGCAGTCGAGGTCTGGGTAGACACGATCGTGGCTCGCCCCACCCTCGCCCGCCTGATCTTGCGCCATGCCGCCGAAGCGGAGGAGCACCCAACGCAGGGCATGTTCCCCGGCGTCGAGCAACTCCTGCAGACGAGCTGGTCGCTATTCGAGCAGGGTCGTGCGAGCGGCGAGCTTCAGCCGGTCCACAACGATCCCTTCCACGCCGCGAGCGCAGTGCTCGGCACGACCGTCTTCTACGTCGCCGCGTTGGCTCGACTGCTGCCCCACGCCGACTTCAATCCGTTGGCTCCAGAGCAGGTAGCGGCCCACAAACGCGACGCACTACATACCGTCCGGTTGCTCCTCGGTATCCGTGCTCCGCGGCGCGGCCGAGAGAAAGCTCGCTGAAGCAGCGCTCGCCTCACGGCGCAGGCGGCTGCAGCACGACCTTGAATGGGCCGTTGCAGGATGCACCGCTCAGGGTGGTGTCCAAGAGATCCCAATTGCCCTCGATGAGCTCGGGTGGTCCGGTGCGGTGCATTCCGCTGAGCGTTCCGTCGAACATGCCGAAGGGCGGATCCTCGACAGTCCAGAGCGCGTCCGGATCGTTGGCGTCGGTCGAGATGCCGTTGCCGTACTTGCCGCCGATACCCGCGGCCTTGAACTCGCCTGTTTTGCAATCCAGCGCTCCCTCTAGCTGAGCCTCGAAGGCGATCGCGCCCGCCAGGCCGAACAGGGTGCCGCTATTCTTGGAGATCACCAGGTCAGGACAGAACTCCAGGTCGCAATCCTCCGAGACCGACGTCTCATCGATGCTGAGGTTGAACGAGACATCGCCCGCGAGCGGAAGCGGGACGCCCAGCAGGTCCACCTCGCATTCGTAGGTGCCGAGGTACAGACCGGGACTGCACTCGGGCTTCGTCATCACGGGTATGCGTGGTGCGGCGCTGCCGGCGTTGCCGCCCGTCGTCGGCGCCGCCGGCGTGGCGTTGCCAAAGTCGTCGTTGGTCGCCGGCTGCTTGGGGTCGCCGGCGACAGCAGTGCTCGGACCTTGACTTGGCGGACGGGCCGGGCCCGAAGGCTCGGTCGCAACAGCGCAGGCAAGACACGGGAATAGAACGGCGAGAGCGAGCGTGCGCATGAGACCTCCGACCGAAATATGGTTGCTCGAGTCCGGTAACAAGGGCCTGAAGCTCTTCGAACGAGCCTCATATCGACACCCGGAAGTAGAGTGAGCTGGCGACCACCCAGCCTTCGCTCTCGAAGCCCGGCCAGCCGGGGTTGTTGGTCTGTAAGCCCTGAGCGCCCGCGACTGGATCGCCGCCGACTTGGGCATCGTCGGGAAGCTCATCCGTGACCAGCTCCGGCGCGAGGTTCTGACCGTCCGAGCTCGTGGGCGTGGG
>DATHEN010001073.1:0-6231 GCA_035318565.1 Polyangiaceae bacterium | reverse complement strand
CGTCCTTGTCGACCCGCACGAGTGACCATTTGAACGCGACCGGCGGCTCCCAAGTAGCTTGAAAGCCGACCACCGCGCCGAGCGCGAGCTCGTCGAGCGCCAACCACAGGTAGATCGAGCCGCTCGGTTCGATCGGGCGTGTCGCCGGAACCCGGCGCGGCAGCGAAGAATACTTCAGCACCCAGTCGAAGCGCACGCGGCCGAAGTCACCGAGCCAAGTCAGGCTCGGCAGATGGCGTCCGTCGTCGCGCGAGCCCAGAAACGCGCGCGAAACCGCAAAATCTGCCCACGCTCCGGCGATCGACGGACGATCTTCGCGAAATGAGGCACGCAGCACGTCGAGCCAATCGGGTTCGTTGTTCCAGAGTGGTTGGGCGGTAGAAGTCTTGCTGGCAGCGAGCGCGACCAAGCTCGTCGACAAGACTCCCGGGCCGGCGTTGCTGCGCAGTTGCTCCAGGTACTCGAAGACCAGCGCCGCTCCGGCGCTGCTCGCGTCTACGTCGCGCCGCGCCAGGGCGCGCTCGGGGTGAGCCTGTGCATCGTCGATGATGCGGAAGTCGTCGACCGTGGGACGGCCGAGCAGCTGCCAGTAATGATTGGCCAGGGCGCGGCGCGTGTGCGGGGTCTCACCCGCGTCCACGCGCAGTAAGCTGAGCTCGCCTACACACAACGCCGCCCAGCGCTCGAGCTGCTCGGGAGTTACGCTCTCTGCCAGGTTCAGCACGCAGTAACCGGGCGCTTCGTCGAACGCGGAGAGTAGCGGCTCGTCGTGTAAAGCCAAGAGCTCCGGTGGAGAACCGTTCTTCTCCTGCGTGACGTAGAGATCCAGCGCGCTGCTGCCGCCCAGGTCTCGATCGGGCCACGGCGCGGGCTGGCGCAGGACGAGGATCAGAGTTTCGTACGCGCGCTCCAGGGCTCCGAGCAATGCCAGTGTCAGCTCGCTGGGCACGCTGCTCTCGGCCTGAATGCAAACGGGACGGTGAAACGAGCACGCTGGCGCCCCGCGTACGCGGGGCCGCGGTGAGGCGGCGCGAAATGCGCCGGTCGGAAGCCGCGGGTCGAGCGGGGCGGGGGGTGGCGCCGCTCGCGGTAGCTCGAGCAACTGGGCGGACGCCGGGCGGGCGTAGAGCACGCCGAACAGCAGCAAGACGCCGGAAAATGAGGCCAGGAGCGCCGCGGTGAGGCACGGGTGGCGCGGCACCCCTGGGGCGTCGCGCAATTTGACAGCGTCGCTCACGACCGCTCTATACTGGCACATGTTCGTTCGTGGCCCCCGCGAGTCGAGGCGTGATGGCTGAGCCCAGTTTCGATCCGTCGCATTCGGTTCAATTCGATCTCGCTCGAGGCCGTGTGGCTTTGGATGCGACCGACGCGCGCTTGCTGGTCCCACCGCTCGCGCTGCTCGATCTATGTCAAAGTGCAGGTCAGGACGCGATCCGTGCGTTCGGCCGCCAAATCGGCGTCGAGGTCGGACGGCGTGTGGCCCAGCGGCTCGGCAGCGGGCTCGATAGACTGGGCGTTGCGAGCTTCATCGAACATCTCGGCGGCGATCTCGCGCTGATTGGCTTGGGCTCACTGGCCGCCGAGCGCTGGGGGCGTGCGCTGATCTTGATGATGTCGGACAGCCCGCTCGGTCAAGAAGGAGATGCGCTGCTGGCTGCGGTTCTCGAGGGCGCGATCGAACGCGCGCTCGTCCGACAGGCCAACGTCTTGGCGCTGCAACGCGAAGCGGGACAAACGCGCTTTCTGGTCGTGAGCGTCGAAGCGGCCGCCAAGGTCCGCGGCTGGCTTGCAGGTGGCCAGAGCTGGGGAGAAGTGTTGGCGCGGCTGAACGGTTCCGGGCGAGGTGAGGCGTGAACCCGCAAGAACGCATCGCGATTCTCGAACGTCTGCTCGACCGTGTTAAGCGCAAGGGTCCACCCGTGCGCAGCGGAGTCGTTGCCGGCGTATCCGCACCCGAGCCGGCGCGATCCGCCGCCCTCCAGCCGACACCCGCCCGCGCAGCGGCACCCGAGCCGACGCCAGCCCCCGCGGTGGCCGCTCCTGCGCCCCCTCCGGCCCCAGCGGCTCAGACACCACAGCCGGTGCCCGCCGCGGCGGCTGCTGTGCGCTCACCGTCCGAGCCCGCTTCCGGAGAATGGGCTGTGCCTGCGCTGGCCTCAGCCGCGCCGGATAGGTATGCGCAGGATGCGAGCGCGGAATCGCCGCTGTCCGATGCTGACGTTCAGGAGCTCGAGCTCTCGGACGAAGAGTTGGTCGATATCACCGTCGAGGAGGGGGAAGCGGAAGCGCCGCCTTCGGTGGCGGCGCGCGCTCCTTCCAGCGCCGATATCGAAATCGACATGGAGGAAGACGAGGAAGAAGCGCCGGTGTCGTCGCGTCGCGCCCGAGTCGCGGGCAGCATGGACGAGGCGCTCGCGGGTGCTGCCGAACAGCTGGACCAGGACCCAGAACGCGAGGTCCCGCTCAAGACTCCTCCTCCCGAATCGGGACCTCAGGCAGCCTTGCCGTTGCCGCCCGGTTTGGAGCAGCCCCCGCTACCCACGGAATACGATTCGGGCGTGCACCCGGCTGAAGACGTCAAAGTGGGGCTTCCCGCCGCGGGTCCGACGCACGCGCAACTCGGCCAGACCATCGAGCTGGAAGAGCCGCACGGACCGGATCTCGAGCTCGATATGCGTTCGAAGGTGCCCGCGCCCGAACTGGAGCCGGCCGAGGACGAGCTCGAGGCCGCTCTGCCCGACGCCTCCGTGGAGCGCATGCGGCCCGCGCCGGCGTCGCTTCCGGCAGAAGAGATCGAACCGGAACGCACCGGTCGTCCGCTGGTCCACTCGGACGTGGCGCCTGCGAGTTTTTCGCGAGCCGCCAGGCCGTTCGCACCGAGCACCTTTGCCGAGCTGCTCGACGCATCGCTCGCCCTGGGCCGCGACTGAGGCGCTCTCAGCTCGCGATAATGTCAGCGAGCTGGCTGTGGTTCAGGTCCGGCGCCGGGAGCCAGTGCACCGTTGCGTCGCGCAGCCAGGTGCGCTGGCGGCGCGCGAACACGCGGGTTTTGCGGCGAATCTCGTCGCGATCCTGCGCCGCCACGAGCCCCGGCTCGCGCTGTAGCGCGAGCGTTATCTGCCGGTAGCCGACCGAGCTCATGGCGCGTGCTGCGCTGTAACCGGACGCGAGCAGGCTGCGCACCTCCTCGACCCAGCCGGCCGCGAGCATCGCTTCGACCCGCTCCGCGATACGCCGGTCGAGCTCGGTGGGGGGGGGCGCGATCCCGATCAAGCGCGCGCGGTGGCGCGCCTGCCGAAAGCCGTGGCGAGCGTGCCAGTGGCTCAACGGTACGCCGCTCAGCTCGAGCACCTCGAGGGCGCGGCTGACGCGGACGAGGTCGTTCGGCGCCAAGCGCTGCGCGCTCTCTGGGTCGAGGCGAGACAACTCCGCATGCAGCGCGCCGCGGCCCTCTGCTTCGGCAATCTCACGATGCCGCTGGCGCAGCGCCTCGTTCGCAGGAGGTGCGGGAACCAGGCCGTAGAGCAGCGCTTTGATCCACAGGAAGCTGCCGCCGCACACGATCGGGATTTTGCCGCGAGCCGAGATTTCGGCAAGAGCGTGCTCGGCGCGCTCCGCCCAGCGTGCTGCATCCATGGGTTCGAGTGGATCCAAGCAATCGATCAGATGGTGCGGCGCGCGGGCGCGTTGCTCCGCGCTCGGTTTGCCGGTGCCGATGTCGAAGCGACGGTAGACTTGCACGCTGTCCGCGCTGACGATTTCTCCGCCGCACTGCTCTGCGAGACGCACCGCGAGCTCGGTCTTGCCCGAAGCAGTGGGTCCGACGATCACCAAGAGCGGGGAGGACTCATTCACCGCCTGCCGACCTTGCGCTCGAGCTCGTGATACGACATCACGGCTACGATGGGCCGCCCGTGCGGGCAATGGCCTGCGAAGTCTGCCTCGTCGAGCGCCAAGAGCAATGCGGCGCTCTCCGCGGGTGACAGGGCGTCGCCCGCGCGAATCGAGCCGTGGCATGCCATGGTGGCGAGCGCCAGATCCACCGCGCTCGAGAAACCGCGTCCGCCGCTGCGCGACACTTCACTCAACAGATCACGCACCAGCCGCTCGGGGCTGGCGTTCTGCAGAAGCTTCGGTACGGCATGTACGCTCAAGAGATCCACGCCGCGAACTCGCACATCGAGACCGACTTCGCTGATCTCGCTTGCGTACTCTTCGGTGAGCGCGGCCTCTTCCTGGGACACCTGGAGCGTGATCGGAAACAGGAGAGATTGTGACGGAACCGCCCGTGACTGGTAAGCGTGCCGCAGTCGCGAAAACGTAACGCGTTCGGCCGCGGCGTGCTGGTCGAGGACGTACAGACCGTCTTCGCCCTCGCACAGCAAGTACGTGGCGCGGAGCTGTGCGATGTAGCGAAGCGCCGACCACTTCGGTTCGCTGCGTTGCGCGCTCGGCGTGGTCGCGCTGTCGCGCGCGACGAGCAGCGGCTCGGGGTTCGAGGGCGTCCGAAGCGCGGGCATGCCGGCGGAGTTCGTCTGCGCGGGCTCGCTCGGCAGAGACGCGATGAGGCCCCAGGGATCGGGGCCTGTCTCTGGGGCTGCAGCGGCCGCGGGCGCTGGCGCTGGCGCTGGCGCCGAGCCGGCGCCGAGCGTAGGCCGGTTTGCCCAGGCGGAACGCGCCGGTTTGGGCAGCGAAAAGGCGCTGGCGAGCGCTTTGGACAGGCAGCTGTACAGCGCGTCGGTCAGAGCGCGCGGATCCGCGAAGCGCACTTCCGCCTTCTGCGGGTGCACGTTCACGTCCACGAGCTCGGGCGGTAAATCCAGATACAGGACGCCGCGCGGATAGCGGCCGCGCTCCAGCACGCTGCCGTAAGCCTGAGCCGTGGTCAAAGCGAGCGCGCGGTCTCGCACCGGTCGATTGTTGACCAGGATCTTCAAGCCGATGGCGCCGCTGCGCGCGCGTTCGGGCCGCGACAAGAAGGCCTCGACGCGGAGCGGTCCGCGTTCGCCGCGACAGGCCGCCAGCTCCTCGCCGGCGAGCGCGTCGCGCACGCGCTCCTCGCGGCTCTCGGCGCGCAGCCACTCCCGCACGCGGCGACCATCACGCTCGAGCGTGATGGTCACGTCGTGGCGTGCGAGCGCGGCGAACTCCACGATCTCGGTCACGTGCCCGGCTTCGGTGCCGGTGGAGCGCAGAAACTTCCGGCGCGCCGGCACGTTGTAGAAGAGATCCCGCACCTGCACACTCGTTCCGACGGGCGTGCCCACGGCGTGCAGAGTGGGTGCCGCGCCGCCTTCGATGGCGAGCTCCACTCCGGCGTCACTCGCGCGGGCGCGCGTGCGCAGCGTGAAGCGGCTGACGGACGCGATGCTGGGCAGCGCTTCACCGCGGAAGCCGAAACTCCGCACTTTCGACAGGTCCGCGAGGCTCGACAGCTTGCTGGTCGCGTGGCGCTCGATACACAGACGTGCGTTCTCCGCGCTCATGCCCGTGCCGTCGTCGACCACGCCGATCTCGCTGATTCCGCCGCCGCGGATGCTCACGTCGCAGCGCGTCGCGCTGGCGTCGAGTGCGTTCTCGATCAGCTCCTTCACGGCGCTGGACGGCCGTTCGACGACTTCCCCCGCCGCGATTTGACTGGCGAGGTCAGCAGGCAGTACGCGGATCACGGTCACGATGCTGGCTCGAACGCTGCGTTAGAATTCGTCCGTCGTGCTCGGTTGGACACCGGTCAAAAGCTCGCGCGCCGCCTTGCGTGTCAGCGCGAAGCCGCTGAGCAGAAGCGCGGTGAGCTGCACCCCGAAGCCGATGCGCAGCCGCCACCACCACTGCAGACGCACGAGCTGATCGAATTCGCGGGCGGACATGCCGCTCGGTTGCTGTTCCATGCCGCTCCGCGCCACTGCATCGACGATGGCACCGCGGATCGGTTCTCGCAGCGCGTACACTGCGACCAACAAGGCCGCGTTTGCGAGCACGAGTTGCAGCGCGAAGCTCGTCGACGCGCGCCGGCCGAACAGGGCGCGCACGCTGACGAAGACCAGCAGCCCACCCAGGAAAATCTGCGCGACGCCGAGCGGCAGCGAGGTGCGGCCGTGCTTCGCGAGCGCCTCGAAGAAGGCGGCTTTGACCACGTCCTCCAAGCCGCGCCCGGAGAGCGGGGAGACCACGCTCGCAAACGGATCGCGCACGACGTCGACCGTGAGGTACCCCTCGGCCAGCGTGTTC
>DATHEN010001072.1:0-9489 GCA_035318565.1 Polyangiaceae bacterium | reverse complement strand
GACACCAGCCGCTTGTCGAAAATCGCGATGTCCTTGCCGCTCAGCGTCTTTCTGAATTCTTCGAGGCGCTCGCGCACGATGCTCTGAATCTCGCTGCCCTCGGCGATCAGATCCGGGCCGACGCCAGCGGCGGGCAACAGGTCCATACGCGTCGTGGGTTTTCCGTCGCTCTCGCTGACGGACGCGTCCAGCGACGCGTCTCCGCGCGACAGCCGGCGGTCCATCTCGACGACGTCCTTTTCATCCACGTTCAGACGCTTGGCGATTTCGGCATGAGTCGGCTCGATGCCGAGCGCGCTGAGCCGCGCCTTCTCTTTGCTCAGGTTGAAGAACAACTTGCGCTGGGCCTGGGTCGTGCCGATCTTGACCATGCGCCAGTTGTTCAAGATGAAGCGCAGCATGTAGGCGCGGATCCACCACGCTGCGTAGCTCGAGAGCTTCACGCCGCGGTATGGATCGTAGCGCTTCACGGCCTGCATCAGGCCGATGTTGCCCTCCTGAATCAGGTCCATCATGTTGCGGTAGGCGCGCCGGTACTCGTAGGCGATTTTGACGACCAAACGCAGGTTTGCCGTCACGAGCTTTGCGGCCGCTTCCACGTCCCCCGTCTTCGAGTAGTGCACTGCCAAGCTGTGCTCGTCGGGCGGCGACAGCAGCGAGTGCCGCTGCACCTCGCGCATGTACATCTGCAGGGCATCGACCCGCGCCAGGGACTTGTTTTCGGCCTTCTCGGCCTTTTCCTCGCGTAGCTGATCGACGGCCGCCAGGTCGCGTTCGTCGATCACCTCGCCGGTGGCTTCGATGACGCTGTCGTCGTCGAGATCTTCTTCGCCTTCCGCCTCTTCGTCGTCCGATCCGTCCTCGGCGTTCTTCGCGCCCTTGGCTCGGGCCGGAGCCGGCTCTGATTTTCGGCCTTTGGCCGGACGACGCGTGGCCCGCGCCGGCGCCACCACCGCTGTAGTTGCTTCCACTGGAGCCTCCGCCGATGCCGCGTTCGGCGGGTCATCGGGTATTACACGTTGTTTTCGAGCTGCCGCGTTCACTGCAGGTTTCGTCGCCCGGTCGCGCGTTGGGCTCTGGGAGACCGGGGCGCGACGGGCTTTCTTCGGTGCTTTGGCTGCCACGTGCAAAATCTCGGCCGGGGGCGAAGGGTGGTCTCCCTGCGCTCGAACGTCAAGCCGACTCAAATATCACGCCTTACTTAGTTTTTTTGGCAGTGCTTTTCTTTGCTGCCGGGCGTTTAGCGGTCTTGCTCTTGGCCTTGGCGGTCTTCTTGGAGGCCGCTTTTTTCGCGGTAACGGCCTTTGTGGCCGGCTTCTTCGTGGCCTTGGTTCGAGGTTGCTTGGCCACCGGCGTGGGGCGTTTTTGTGTAGCAGCTTTGGCGTTCTTGGCTTCGGTCGTCGCTTCGTCGACCAGCGAAGCGCTCGACTTACCGGCTGCAGCCGCTTCAATTGGCGGCGTGGCAGAACGCCCCGCCGGCTGAGTCTCCGCTTTGATCGGCTTGGTGGGGTTGGCGCGCGGCTTCTCACGCGTTGCACCGGCGGCCTTGTCCGCGGCCGGGGCTCGTTTGCCGGAAGCCGTAGGCTCTTCAGTGCTCACGGCCGTGGCGTCGGCGGGTTTGTCGTCGTCTCTCAGTGCAGCCACTACCAGCGCACAGATCAGGAGCGCGGCCGTCGCTGCCACGATGGCGGCAACGATCCGCCGCAGGCGCTGCGCTCGGGCGGGGCTCACCGCATCGAGCTTCGGAAGCTCGTCCGGCTCGAGCTTGCGAGTCGGCGCGCCGCTCGGGCGGGGCGCGAATTGCGCGGCGGTGGCGTCCAGCGGAGCGCTCATTCGTTGCGTGGCCGCGGCCGGCCAGCCCTGCGCTTCTTGCGGCGGGAACTGTTGCGAGCTGGGTGGCGGTGCGCCGTCCGTGAACGTGTGGGTGTTCGGCAGCGCGAAGGCGTGCGCCTGCGGATCTTCGAATGGTGAGCCGTGCGGTAACGTCGCATCCGGACTGCTGGCTGGGCCGTAGTCCTGTGATTTTCGAAGGGTGGCGACGTTGTCGTCCTGGCGGTCGGCCATGAAGTCGAAGGCGGACGGACTTTCGAGAGAGGGCGCGCGAGCGGCGTCTTCACTTTCCGGGGCTGCCATCAGCGCGTTCCAGCCCGTCATGCCGGTCGAGGCAGCCGCGGCCGGCGCCTCCCCGCCGTTGAAGGGAGGCTTGCTCGGGCGCATGTCGTCGAGATCCAGCGGATCGAGCTCGACCGCAGGCTGCGGAGCGGGCGGCGGCACTTGCGGCGGAGCCACTCCGAGTAAGGTTGGTGAGCGACCTCCACGTTTGTATGACGGCATGGCGGGTATCCCAGGGGCGGCGCTCGGGGGCGGGGGAAGTGGCGTGTTCGGCGGACGCGATGGGCGGCGCACGCCGCCGCCCGGTTGCGCGAGCGTGGTCGGAGCGACCCCGAGCAGTGTTTGTTTATGCAGAGGACGGCGTGCCTTGGGAGGTGCGGAGGAGAGCAGCGCGCCGCGAGAGGCCGGGGGAAGGCCGGCGTCGGCAGCTGCGGCGGCGCTCGCGAGCGCGCTGGTGCGGGCGGAGAACGCGTTCGAGGCGAGCTCCCCCACGCGCCCGCCGAGCTCCTCGCGGGTAGCGAGCGGCGCCGCGCCGAGCGCTTCGATGGCCATACGCATTTCGCTCAGACTGGCGAAGCGCGCGGACGGCTCGCGCTCGAGCGCGTGCGCCACGAGATCGGCCACGGACTTCGGCACGGCCTCGCCGCCGAACGGTCGTGAGGCGTCGAGCCGGGCGATCTCCTCGGAGCGCACCTTCTCGGAAACGGCCGCGTGTGTGGCCGCCACGAACAAGCGGCGACCCGTAACGAGCTCCCAGATCAGAACGCCCAGCGTGAAGATCTCGGCGCGCTCATCGAGCTCGTTCGAAAACGCCAGCTGCTCGGGTGGCGCGTACGCAGCCAGATCCGGATGGCTCGCAAACTTTGGAATCGCTTTCAGAATGCTGGCAATCCCCAGGTCGGTGAGGCGTGCGCGGCCGTCCGTTCCCAGCAGCACGCTATCCGGTGAAAGACCGCCGCTCATGCGCGGGGCATGGGGGGTCGCAGCCGTTTGACTGAACACCGTTTCGAGCGCTTCCAGCACGTCGCGAGCGACGAGCAGGGCCAGAGCAGGGCTGAGCGGCTTACGCCGGAAGCCCGGTAGCCGCAAAATCGAGCGTACGGGTTCGCACTCGACGTATTCGCTCACCACGCCCAGCTCGTCTTCGGTGACGACGACGTCTAGAACGCTGAGCACGGACGGGTGCCGCACCGGCAAGGACGCCCAAGCGGCTTCGGTCAGGCGTTGTGCGTCATCGGTGGAAAGGGGGGGCCCCGTTCGCAAACGACGCACGCATACGAGCTCGGGACCGCCAGCTGTTTCCGGCGGCTTCGCTACCCAGAGCGAGCCGAGCTGGCTCCTGGCTAGCTCGACACGTAACTCGTATCGACCAAACGCCAGGGCTCCGCCGGGGCCAGAACCTTGGGCCATCCTCGAAACGGTAGCCTGAATTGCCGGTATTTGCTCATCCTAATTCGCACGTTATTTCGCAGGATGCGAAAAGGGGCGGGCTTCCGCCGGGCTTCTGTAATACTCCCCCTTACGGAATGGGACACCAACCCAGCGCCGGCTTTAATCGAGCTCGACACGCACCAGGGGGGCTGATGAACGCATCGAATCCGCACAACGTTCGTGTAAGTGCAGAGGAGCGTAATATCGCACCTGTCCTTTCACGCAGCGCTCGGGGAAGAGTGCTCGTGATTGACGACGAGGCCCTGCTCGGGCGCACCCTGCGGCTGGCGTTTCGAGAGGACCACGAGATCGTTCTGGTCACGAGCGGCAAAGACGCGCTCGAGCTGCTCGCGTGCGACTCCGAGTTCGATCTGATTCTTTGCGATCTGATGATGCCGGACATGAACGGTATGCAGGTCTACGAGTGTGTGCTCCGGCAATATCCCCACATCGCCGATCGACTCGTATTCATGACCGGCGGCGCCTACACGCCGGAGGCGCGCGCGTTCCTCGACGAGCACGTGGACGCGCAACTCGAAAAACCGTTCGACATGGCGCGGCTCGAGGCTCTGCTCGAGTTTCGGATCAAGCGTCGCCAGGCTCTTCGCGGCAAAGAATGAAGTAGTTGTCGGTGGCTTGGCCGCCGCGGTACGCGCGTCCGATCGAGACGTGGTCCGAAACCTTGCGCATGTAGTCCTTCATGCCCCCGTACACGAAGCGACCTACGCCGGCATCGTTTGGCCGAACCTCTGGCCAATCCGCGGGCTTCTTGCCGGGCACGCGCGTGTAGTCGATCAGATAGCCCGAGGGCGCTCCTTCGGTGTCTTCGGCAGCGTGCGCAACGAAGTAACCGGGCCCGGTCAGCCACGCCAGGGACTGATGATTGTAGCCCCACAGATCTTCCGACTCGTCGTCGGTGCGGCAGAAACGCTTCTGAAAGAAAGAACTGACGGGCAGCGTGTTCTTGCCGTGGTGAATCACGGGCTTCAGTGCGTCCGTGCCGCTCGGCACGAAGTGATCGGCCTCCAGCGGTGAGTCTTTGAACAGCTCCCAGAGCTCGGCCTGTTCTTTGGGTTCGACGCTCTGAACCGTCCACAGACGGCTCTTCGGGTCCATGCGATCGAGGGTGGACGTGATGCGCTCGACGCAGTGCTCGTCACGGTGGGGCAACAGCAAAGTCCGGAATTTCACGGCGGCGAACTTACCACTACTTCGCCCGCCTCATGGTGCGACTTTGTGCCCGGGCGTCGGAGTTTCGCCGAGCACGACGAACTGCTCGAAGCGCACCGTCGGCAGCGCCTTGGCCGAAGCCGCCAGGTCGAAGACTTGTCCCCATTCGACGCCGGGCGCGGCAGAAACGAACAGCAGCGAGGAGTCTTTGCACGCCTTGCCGAAACGCTCGAGTGTTTCCCCGGTCATGGTCAGGTCCGGGCCGGCGAAGCCTCGGGCGCGTTTCATCGCCACACCTCCGCTCAGCTTCCAGACCGCGGTGGCGCGATCCTCGAGCACCATGGCGACGACGCTACAGGCCGGCGCGTCTTTCGCTTCGCGGGCGGGCACGAAGGGCAGCTCGCCCGCGAACTCCTTACGCGACTCGGTCTTGATGCTGACCTTGGACACGCCCTGCTCGGCCAGCGCGGACAGCAAGCGCATCACCCAGCTCAGCTGTGCCGCGCGTTCCACTCGGATCGGCTCCACGGCGCGGCCGAGCTGGCTCTTCACGGCGCTGAGCTCTTGCTGGAGTCGCTGCGCGCCTTCGGGCTTGTCGAGCAGGACCCGGTTGTATCCGACTTTCACCCCGACGGCGTCGATCACGAGCTCCGGAGGGCGCTCCGGTTCTGGCGTGCGCGGCGCTTCGGCGGTGGCCGAGCTCGGCGGAGGCGTCAGGGCGGGAGCCGGCTTGGGCCGATCTTCACAGCCGAGCGTCACGAGCAGACACAGTGCAATCGCGCAGTCAGGCTTCATGATTTTGAGATTCTAGATTGCGGCTTCTCGCGCCGAGCGAACCGAGAGCTCGGGCTTTGCCATGTTACGGTGCGCGCGAAGCTCGTGCCAAGCCCTCCATCTTCAGAGCCGGCCGAGGCCGCCCTGCCCACGCCGCTGGCTGCCGGCGTTACCTGGCTAGCCTGCGTGATCGCGATGATTGCCGCCAGCATCGCTCTGGTCAACGTCGCGGCGTTGATTCGAGCCGCGCTGGGCACGCCCGTGCTGACGGAGCTCAGCGCTCCGGGCGTCTCCCCGCTGCTGTCGAGCCCCTCGTGGTTCGTGGCTGGAGCCGTGACGACGCAAGTCACGGTGGGTCTGGTGCTCGCTCTGGTGTTGCGACTGCGCAAGCTGAGCTGGCGTGCCATCTTGCCGCTGCGCCGCGCTCCTCCGCAGGCTTTCGCGGGCGCGCTGCTGGTCGTGTTCGGGCTCGCTCCGCTCGCGCAAGTGGTGGGCGAGCTGACGAGCCGTGTCTTGCGCGTGGAGCTGAAGGCGTCGCTGATCGTATCTCACATGGCGCAAGCCGCGAGCCCGCTCGAGTTCGTCGCGATCTTGCTCTGCCTCAGCGTGCTCCCGGGTCTCATCGAAGAATCGATGTTTCGTGGCTACGTGACGTCTGCATACGCCCGGCGTTCGCTCGCCGTCCAGGCCATCGTCCCCAGCGTGCTGTTCGGGCTGTTTCACCTCGAGCCGACGCAGGCTACGGCCACCATGATACTCGGCGTGGGCTTCGCTCTGGCGCGGCTGTACAGCGGCTCGCTGCTGCCGAGCATGGTTGCTCACGGCATCTACAACGGCACGGTGCTGACGATCGCGCGCGCCATGCCGGAAGCCGAGGATCACGCGATTCGCTTTGTGCCGCTGGTCGTGGGGGCCCTGTTGTTCGTCGCCGGCCTCTTCTTGTTGCGCATGAGCCCTAGCGTTTCAGGCGCCGAGCCACGCTAGAAACTCGACGCCGGTGGCGCGTTTGACGAACCACACGGCTCCCACGAGCGCGATCAGCCATGAGCTCGGTACGGAGAAGCGCGCGCGGTAACGCGGATGGCGCGCGGCATACGCCAGGGCGGGAAACGCGAGGAGCACGACGCCGAGCTGAGCGAGCTCGATGCCGACGTTGAACGCGAGCAGCGCTTGCAGCGTCGCGCGGCGCGGCAACTCCGTATCGCTCAGGGCCCCGGCGAAACCCAAACCGTGAATCAGTCCGAAGCTCGCCGCTACCAGCGGGCGTCCGCGTGCGTTCTCTTGCACCACGTTGGCGACTCCCATGAATACGATGCTGAGCGCAATCACGCTTTCGACCACGCGGCTGCTCAAGCTCACGAACCCGAGGCCCGCCGCCACCAACGTGAGCGAATGACCCGCGGTGAAGCTGGTCACCAAGAGCGTCACTGTGCCGAATTTTCGCCGCAGCGGAGCGTCTCGCAGATCCCAGGCGGCGCGTATCAAGAGCGCGAGGACGAACAGCAAGTGATCGATGCCGCCGAGCACGTGGCGCGCACCGAGCTCGAGAAATTCCCTCAGTGTGTCGCGCACGGTCTTGGGACGCCCCACCTGGTATTCCAGCGAGTCCTGCGTGGGCGCCCACGCGGAGCCGTCGACGGCGCAGAGACTCGGCGCGCCCGGCTCGAGCTCGAGCGGCCAGGCGTTCTGCACCACGACCGAGCCGGCAGGGCAGTAGAAACTAAGCCGCACGATCAAGGACCGCATGTCGCGGTCGACGATGCGCGGCGTTTCGCGCCGCACGCTGCACGCTCCCAGTTCGGTGCGAGCCTGCACGCGGCTCTCGATCTTCTCTGCCAGCGCAGCCGACGACGCCTCGACGTCCGCGTCGCTCGGAGTTTGCTCGATGCCCAGCGGGCGCGCCAGATGCACCAGCGGCGTTTCGACTTCGACGTCGATGCCGCCGGGTACGCTGGTGACCGTGCAATAGCTCTGGGGGCCTTGATGCGCGGCAGCCCTGCGCGGCATGCCGAGCGTCAGCGCGAGAGCGCAGGCGAGACCGAGCGCGGACGTCGATGAGCGACCGGTCATCGGGAGCTCCGCCGACCAGCCGAGCGGCTACAGGGCCGCGCGCACGCGCTTCGCGAGCTCCGGCTTGATGACCTTGCCGACCGGGTTGCGCGGAAAGTCTTCGACCAAGATCACACGCTTGGGCACTTTGTAAGCGGCTATCCGCTCTTTGCAGTAGCTGCGAATCGCCTCTTCGCTGAGGCTCGCTCCGGCTTGTGGGATGACGACCGCCACCGCGATTTCGCCCCAGGTTTCATCCGGTACGCCAATCACGGCGACGTCCGCGATGCCGGCGATGTCGCGCACGACTTCCTCGATCTCGAGGGCGCTCAGCTTGTAACCGCCGCTCTTCAGGATATCCACGGAAGTACGGCCCAGAATTTTGACGTAGCCTGCCGCGTTCTGCGTGGCCACGTCGCCGCTCTTGAACCAGCCGTCCACGAACGCGCTGGCCGTGGCGACTGGGTTCTTGTCGTAAGCGGTGAACACGGTGGGTCCCTGGATCCAAATTTCACCCGGTTCGTCCGGGGCCGCGTCCGTGCCGTCCTCGCGTACGATGCGAATGCGCATGCCCGGAAACGGCAAACCACAGCTGCCCGGCACGCGTGCGCCGTGCAGCGGGTTGGACAGGCCCACGCCGATTTCCGTCATGCCGAAGCGTTCGAGGGGGTAGCTACCCGTGAGCTCGGCGAAGCGTTGGCCCACACTGACGGGCAGCGCGGCCGAGCCGCTCGTGACCAGGCGCAAGCAGCGCGCGTTCTCGCGCCAGCGCGCGCGTGTGGGGGCATCTGCTGCGTCGAAGGCGTCCAGCAGCTTCTTGTGCATGGTGGGGACACCCATCAGCACCGTGGCGTGCGCCATCTCTTCCCACATGCGCGCGGCGTCGAAACGCGTGAGCATGCGCGAAGGACTGCCCGCGAGCAGCGACACGAAGAGCGAGATGCCGAGGCCGTGCAGGTGGTGCAGCGGAAGCGCATGCAAGAGCGCATCTGCCTGGTTCCACTCCCACGCGCGGGCCACGAGCTCGGCGAGCCAGGCCAGATTTCCATGCGTGATCAATGCGCCCTTGGGTTTGCCCGTGGTACCGCTGGTGTAGAGAATCAGCGCAGTTTCACGGTTCTGAACGCGCCCCGCCTGCGAGCTCGTGGGCGTGCTGCGCAGGCTTTCGATCGCGAAGACCGGACGCTCGCCGGCGCAAGCGCGCGCGTCCGCGGCGAAGTCTTCACTGCCGAGCACCGCGACCGCTTCCGACTCTTGCACGAACCACGCTCGCTCGGGCTCGGGATGCAGATGGCTGAGCGGTACCACCACCGAGCCGGCCAGCGCGATGCCGAAGAAGCCTTCGACCCAGCGCGAGTCTTGCGTGGAGAGGAGCGCGATACGCCGTCCGGCCCAAGCGTGTTCGCGCAGCGCGTGCGCGATGGCCCGCGCGCGCTGCGACAGCTGGGCGTAGGTCACGGACTCGTGGTCGGTGAGCAGCGCCACGGCGTTCGGACGTTCGGCAACGAGTGCCTCGAAGCGGCTGAGCAGCCGGCTCGGCTCGGCGCTCTCGGTGGAGCTCGATGTCACGCGCGTGCTCCCAGGTTGCGATCGTGAAACAGGAGCATTTCGAGCGTGCCCGCTTCTCTCAGCCAGGGTTGGTCGTGCGGTCCGGGAACGACGCTGAGTTGGTTCTCGACGCCGAGTGCGCTGAGCCGGCGCGACAGCTGCTCGTTGGCTTTCCTGAACGGATCGGCCGTGGAGGTCTCGAGATGAATCGGCAGCCGACCCACGCGCTTCACCGCGCTGGCGAGGCGCTCCGCGTAGCGAGCGGCAGCGCCCGTGCTGAATGCACTTTGCACGCCGCCGAACGTGCCGAAAATCTCGGGTTTCCGCAAGAACACTTCCAGCGCCACGTAGCCGCCCATGGAACAGCCGTCCAGGCCCACGTGCAGCCCGGCGCCTTGCGCGGGG
>DATHEN010001071.1:0-4314 GCA_035318565.1 Polyangiaceae bacterium | reverse complement strand
CGGACGCGGTTCAGGTGCCCTTTTTCCTGAACGGAATGGCGCGCGGCGCGCTGCCCTATACGCACGCGAGCTCGTTCACACGCTCCCGCCGCCAGGCGCTGCTCGAGAGCGACGCGGTGTTCGTGTTCGGTACTCCCTTCGATTTCCGAGTGGACTACGGCCGGCCGGGCACCTGGAATCCATCCGCCAAGATCGTGCAGATCGACCTCGATGGAAACGAGCTCGGACGAAACCGATGCGTGGACGTCGCCATCCACGGCGACAGCGGCCTGGTGTTGTCACAGCTGCTCCGCGCCGTCGGAAAGAAACAGGCACCCGGCTGGCTCTCCGCGCTCCGCGAAAAAGAAACGCAGCAGCGCGCGAAGATGAGCGCCGAAATCAACAGCGACGCAGATCCTCCGAACCCGCTGCGGGTCTGTCACGAGGTCGGCAAACGCCTGGGCAAGCACGACGTGGTCGTCGGCGATGGCGGCGACTTCGTCGCGACGGCCGCCTACGTCATTCCGCTCGAGTGGCCGCAGTTGTGGATGGACCCCGGCCCGCTCGGCACGCTCGGGATTGGGCCCGGCTACGCGATGGCCGCGCAGCTACTCCGCCCCGAGGCGCGCACCGTCATCATGTACGGAGACGGCTCGTTCGGCCTGAACGGCATGGAGTTCGAAGCCATGGTGCGGCAGAAGATCCCGGTGATAGCCGTGATCGGCAACGACGCGGGCTGGACGCAGATCCGCCGCGGGCAGGTCGCTATATACGGAGAAGAACGGGCCGTAGCCACGGCTCTCGCTTACACGCGTTACGACAAGGTCGTGGAGGCGCTCGGCGGCCGCGGCTACAACGTGGAGAGCGTCGCGGAGCTCGGACCGGCCCTGGACGCCGCGTTCGCCTCGGGCGAGCCCGCGTGCGTGAACGTCAAGATCGCCACCAGCGACTTCCGCAAGAACGCCATCAGCGTTTGAGGCGTTCAGCGCGCGTCGGCGTCCGGTACAGCGAGCCCGTGAGCGATCATTCGGGCCAAGCGCGGGAGAGCCCGCTCGATATCGAGCTCGGGTTCAATCAGCAAGAGCTCGGTCAAACCCCGCAGCACCGCCGACAGGAGCAGCGCGGCGGCCTCGGCGTCGATTTCCTCTTTGGCGCGCGCGGCGGCCTGAAGCTCCCGAATGATCTCGATGAGGACGTCGCGGCGCTGGCGTAGCGCGGATGCCAGATCCGCGCCGATGTCCGGATCGCGTCCCGCTGCCACGAACTCGACCGGAAGCCGCGCCCACTCCGGGGTCTCCGCGACGCGCTCGAGCTCCGCCGTCAGCACGGCCAGCACGGCCTCCTCCGCGCTCACCGCACCCGCGGCCTTTTTCACCTGCTGGGCGCTGAAGTCTCGCTCGCGCTGCTCGTACTCGCGCAGCAAGGCTCGAAACAAGTGGCCCTTGCTCTCGAAGTGCCAATACACAGCGCCTTTGGTGAGGCCGGCCTCGCTGGCGACCGAATCGAGCGTGGCACTCTCGTACCCCTGCCGGGCAAACACCCGCGCCGCGGCGTCCAGCAGGCGCGTCTTCGTGTCCCGTACGTTCCGAACGAGCTCAGGCTGCTCATCGACCAAGCGCGCACGCAGTGCAGCCTTGCTCCCCACGTGACGCTTCACGGTCGGCCAGCTCACGCCGGAGCGCCGCGCAATTTCACTCAACCCGATGTGATCCAGCGGTTTGGCTTGAGCAAGCTCGCGAGCCGCGGTCATGATGCGGTCGTCCAGCCCGGCTCCCCGATTTTTGGCGAGTGTCATGGCACGAGCACTGAAGTCGCGGACTTCGAGAGCGGCGATCGCGCTGGTGGCGGCGAGCTCCGCTTGGCGTACTGAGCAGTATGAAGCCAGGGCGGCGAAGATCAACCGGGCGGCTCACGAATCATTGCGCTCTGCCGCACGCTCGGGCTCGTCCGCCCCTACTCGGGATCCACCGAGCTGCCGGGAGCGCCGCTCGGTATCGGATTTTGCTCGCGTTCGAGGTAGCGGAAAATGGTTCGGGGGTCGACGCCGAGGTCTCGCGCCGTTTGCGTGCGGTTGCCGTTATTGCGCTCGAGAACGTCCAGGACATACCGCCGCTGAAAGTCCTCTTTGGCCTTTTCGAGCGGCAAGATCGGATGCTGCGCCTCCGGTCCGAGGTCCAAATCCTCCGGAGCGAGCAAGGTCTTGTCACACAGCACGAGTGCCTTCTTGATGCGGTTTTCGAGCTGCCGAATGTTTCCCGGCCAGCCGAACTTCTTCACGGCCGCCAGCGCCTGCGGCGAAAATCCCCGGACCGCGCTGCCGAGCTCGTCGGCGTACTTGCTGAGCAGCACCTTGGCGATGATGAACACGTCGTCGCCGCGGTCGCGCAGGGGCGGCAGCCATAGGTTCACCACGTTCAACCGGTAGTAGAGATCTTCGCGGAACTCTCCGGTTCGGATCATCTCTTCGAGGTTTCTGTTCGTGGCAGTCACGATGCGAATGTCGCACTTCTCGGGCCGGCTATCGCCGACGCGATAGACGACCCGCTCCTGGATCGCCCGCAGCAGCTTGACCTGCAGCTGGGGCGTCAGTTCGCCGACCTCATCCAAAAACAGCGTGCCGCTCTCAGCGGATTGGAACTTACCCGCGCGACTGGCCACGGCGCCGGTGAAGGCGCCTTTGACGTGACCGAACATCTCGCTTTCCATCAGATTTTCTGGGATTGCGCCGCAATTGACGGTCACGAACGGCCCGGCGTGCCGGTTCGAGCGGCGGTGCAGCTCGCGCGCGATCAGCTCCTTGCCGGTGCCCGTTTCGCCCGTGATGAGCACGCTGATATCAGTGGTAGCCACTTTCTGGAGCTTCCGGAAAACCTCCATCATCGAAGCGCAGGCCCCGATGATTTCACCGAAGCGTTTATCGAGAAGCTCCGCGGAGAGCTTCTCCTTGTCGGCTCTGAGCGCGCTCAGCAGCATGGCGTTCTGCAAAATCAACGACGCCTGGCCTGCGAAAATGGTCAGCAGGTCGAGCTGCTGGCGATCGAAGAGGTGTTTGATCTCGTCGTTGCCGACGTACAAAGCTCCGATCACTTCTCCCTGATTCACGAGCGGCACGCACATCACGCTCGAGAGCTTCAGAGCGATCACGCTCTCGCTCTTGCCGAACGTCGTGTCGGTCAAGGCGTCGCTCACGATCACGGGACGTTTGCTCTCGATGACCTGACGCACGATGCTGTCGCTGATCGCACCGGACGCGTCTGCGATCGCCTCGTGACGCACGTTGCGCGACGCACGCACGCGCGGAGCGGCGCCATCGCCGTCCCCGGGACTGATGAGCAGCACGACTCCGCGCGCGGCGCCGGTGAGCTCGATGACGTCGTCCAGCAATTGCTCGAGCAACTCGTCCACCGAACGGCTGGTCATCAGGCGCTCGCTGAAGCGGTGCAGGCGCCGCAGGCCGGCAATCTCGCTGACTACGGCGCCGGCCCCTTCGGACGCGGGCTCGGTCGTCAGCTCGCTGAACAGGGTGAAGCCCAGCTGAGCACGGCCAAGCGCGACGCGGTCGCCGTTCACGAGACGCGCGCGGCGCTTCTTCTTGCCGTTGATCAGGATGTTCGCCTCCCGATCGAGCTCCTCGAGCTGAAAGTCGCGGCCGTTGAAAATGATCTGGGCGTGGTGATCCGTTACGCTCGTATCCGGCAGGCAGATGTCGTTGCCGAGTGCCCGTCCGATGGTCGTGACCGGCTTGTGGAGCGCGTGCAGAACCGGCGCTCCCTCGGACGGATAGTAACGGACCATTGCCATGCGGTTTCGAAGCCTAGCACTACTGCCAAAACTCTTGGCGGTAGCCAGACAAAAGCGAGTCAGAACAGCGTGCCGCTGACCTGCACTCCCGCGCCGCCATCCAGCGCCATCGGGCCGAAGCTGGTGACGCTGGCCCAGCGGTTGCCCAGTGGGTTCTGATCACCGCGGCCGAGCTCGTAGTCGTCCATCTCGTCCGACGCGAAGATCGCACCCGCGGCTATGCCGAGCGTCGTGGTGGTGGCCGTGAAGAGAAACCCGCGCTTCGCGGGCGGCCCGTCGTCACCCGCGTAGAACAGAAAGATCGGCAGCGAGACGGCCGCACCGATGCCGCCACCGAGCCACATCCACGCCAGCTGATCCCACGACGGCACGTAGACCATGCTGAGCGCCGCGCTGGCAGCGAGCCCGACGTTGTAGCCGATCAAGCCGCCCAGACCGGCGCTATCGTTGGCGAGCCCGTAGCCGACGCCGGCTTCAGACGCCCCGTAGCCGTAGAACGCGCCGATCGTGGTGCCCCATAGGACACTGCTCGTC
>DATHEN010001070.1:0-3335 GCA_035318565.1 Polyangiaceae bacterium | reverse complement strand
CCGCGGGTCGCGATGGCTGCCCGAGCGGCTGGTACCCGGTGGAGCCGTACGGCTTCGTGTGCGTGGGAGCGACGGCCACGCTCGACGGCAAAGATCCGCTCGTGCGGGCAACCGTGGAGCACCACAGCGAGCACCTGCGTAAGCTGCCGTACATCTACGGCACAGTGCGGCGCCCCGGGCCGATCTACGGCCGCTTGCCGAGCGCTGCGGAGTTGCTCGCGGCGGAGCCCGACCTCGAGCAGCGCATGCAGGCATGGTTGGATGCAGAAGGGGAGGTGGGGGCCAGCTACGCGCAGGAGGTTTGGCTCGGCGTGCCCGGTGCTGCGCCCGACGCGCGCGCGATCTGGACGAGCAAGCAGAGCGCGCCGCTGCCCTGGTTCCTGGAGGGAAATGCTGCGCCTCCGCAATTCTCCGGCCGTGCGGTCGAGTCCGGGCCCGTGCTGGAGCGCATGCGCGGACGTGTGGGGTATGCGTTCGTGCGGACGGTGGTGCATCAGGGTCGCCGCTATGGCGTGACCCCGGAGCTCACGCTGCTCCCGACGGACCGACTTCGCCCGATCCGCGGATCGGATTTTCACGGGGTGGAGATCGGTCGGGACATCGAGCTGCCGTTCGCGTTCGTGCGCCGGGAAGACGCGAAGTTCTGGGTGTATGAGCAGGGGCGGCTGCGCAGCGAGGGCGCCGCGGAGTACCGCGCTGCCGTGAAGCTGACCGGCAAGCAGCAATTTTTCCGCGGCCGGCTGCACTTCGAAACGGCGGATGGAAAATGGTTGAATGATCGCGACGCTTCACGGCTCGATCCTGCGCGCCGCATGCCCGCGTGGGGGAAGAACGGCGAGAAGTGGCTGGACGTGAACGTCACCAAGCAGACATTGATGCTCTACGACGGCACGAAGCCGGTGTTCGCCACCTTGATCTCGACGGGCGAAGCGGGGCTCGAAGATCCGGAGCACACCACGGCCACCAAGCGTGGCATCTTCCGCATTCACACGAAGCACGTGTCCGCCACGATGAGCTCGGATGAAGCCGGCGAAGAGTTCGAGCTGCGCGAGGTGCCGTACGTGCAGTACTTCGACCAGCTCGGCTACGCGCTACACGGCGCGTACTGGCATGATCGTTTCGGGGTGCCGAAGAGTCACGGCTGCATCAACCTGTCGCCGGAGGACGCGCGCAGAGTATTTTACTTCACCGAGCCGCGAGTGCCCGTCGGTTGGCACGGCGCGCTCTTGCCCTTGAAGGGCACGGTGATGTTCGTTCATCCGTGACGAGGCTCACGAGCCCGCGTCGCCGACACAGTCTGCCGCTGCCTCCAGCGTGAGCTCGACGCTGGCGCTGACGGGTGCGCCGGCGAGCAAGAAGTCCGAACCATCGGGGTTGCGCAAGGTTGCGCGAAAGCCGTAAACGCCTGGCACGAAGCCGGACTGTAGCAAGGTGTCTGTCGCGGCGAAGCTGAGCTCGGGCAAGGCGGTATCTGCGCTGTACACGACGGCGCCCGACGAGCTCAGCTCGAAGCTCACGTAGCCGCATTGCGCGCGCTCTCCGCAGCCGCCCGGCGGGCGCAAGAGCCAATTCTTCAAAGCCCGCGGGTTGTCATTGAGATCGGGTTCACCGAGCCGGACGACGAGCGCGGAGCTCGCGGGACAGCCGAGCGATAGCGTGGCTGCGCCGCCCGCGTTCCAGGGCTCGCCGTGGTTGCCGCGCACGCTCAGGATCGAGAGCTCCGGAGGTGGCAGCGGACGGTCCGCGTCCTCGGACTCGTCGTCTCCGCAGCCGCAGAGGAGCAAGAGCGCGCCGAACACGGCAGCGGCGCAATCGCCTCGGTAACGTCCTTTCATGGTCTGGCCTCGGGCAAGCTCTTCAGCTCCATTTCATCCAGGGCGACGCGCTCGGGGTCGATGCGAAAGCCTCGCACGCTGTGTTCGAGCTCGTCCGCCAGTTTCTGCAAGCGGTCGCCTTGTACCACGGCATTCTCGCTCGAACCCAACACCGATTGCGCGATCCGCTGCACGGCGTCCATGTTCCGTGCGATCTCGTCGGACGCGATGGCCTGCTCCTGCACGGCGCTGGCGGTATCGTCGATCACGCTGACCAGAGTCTTGAGGTCGGCCAGCGTATTTTCCACGAGGCCGGTGCCCTCTTCGACTTCGCGGGTGCCATCCTGCATCACGCGCACGGCTTCGCCCGTCTGATCGCGGATGGTGGCGATCAGATCTTCGATGTCGCGCGCGCTCTGGCCCACGCGCTTGGCGAGCGAGCTCACTTCATCGGCGACTACGGCGAAGCCGCGGCCGTGCTCGCCCGCGTGTGCCGCTTCGATGGCCGCGTTCAGGGCGAGCATGGTCGTTTGCTCGCTGATTTGCCGGATCACTTCCACGATGTTGCCGATACGCTTGCCGCTTTCACCGAGCATGCCGATGCGATTCGCAGCGTCCTCGACGGTGTTCCGGATCTGCCCGAGCCGCGCGATGGCGCGCGTCACGGCTTCACCGCTTTGCTTGGCCGTACGGCTCGCCTCGGCGGCGTTTTCTGCCACCTGCTGAATCGAGGAGGAGAGCTCCGTCACGGCCGCCGTGGAGTTCGAGATCTTGCCCGCTTGCTCCTTGGCGCCGTCGTGCATCTGTTTGCTGACGGTCGAAATCTCGCCGCTCGAGGAGTTCACCTGGAACGCGGAACGCTGCACGCCCGCGGCCAAACTGTGAATCTTGGCGAACACGCGGTTCAAATTGCGCGCGAGCGAGCCGAGCTCGTCGTTGGTGCGTACATCGAGCCGCTTGGAGAGATCGGCGTGCCCGCGGGTCAGCTCCTCGGTGGCGAAGATGTACTGCTTGAGTGGGCGCGTGATCTGCACGGCCAGCACGTAACCCATGACGATGGCCAGCGCGAGCGCTGCTGCGAACACTCCGAGCACGTCCCAGATCGCGCTCTGCACTTCGCTGGTGCGGTGCAGCCGTGAGCGCACCAGATAAAAGGTGCCGATCTGCGTCGTGTCCGGATCGCCGCTGCGCTCGTAGCCATAGGCCGGTTCGGCCCAGAAGTCGTATGCGCCCTTTTCGCCCATTTCCAGGACCGGCACGCGGATCTCGCCCTCGCGCGCCGTGGTCGGTTTTTTGACGGCTGTGACGAGCGTGGGCCAGTCCTTTTTCGGCAGCGCGCTCGCCACCACCGCGGAGCCGCTGACGAGAGAGATGCGATGTTGCTTCTCCGGATCGTCGGATGCCGAGCGCGCGGCGATGTCCGCAAACCAAGGATCGAGCTGCTGAGCGAGAAGAACCGTCCCCAGCACGCGCTCTCCGCGGCGCACTGGCGCGCCGGACACACGGTAGCCCTTGCCACCG
>DATHEN010001069.1:0-8167 GCA_035318565.1 Polyangiaceae bacterium | reverse complement strand
GGCCATGTGCTCGAGCATGCCCGGGTGCATGAAACGCCCTGCAAATGAGGACAAGAACCATTCGCGTTGCCGCTCTGCTGCGTACCAGGCTCGGCGTGCGTGACCCTGGTACAGAGCCGGCAGCGGTTGGCCCGAGAGCCACAAGAAATGTTGTAAGTGGTGTTCGCCGCTGCGCAGATGGAGTTCGGCAGCCTCGACGGCTTTCGCCGCCTGCTCGGGCCGATCGCCCGCGAGGTGCGCGTAACAGACGAGATTCGTAAACATGGCGCCCACGGTGCGATCGCCCCGCGCCAGCGCGTCCTCGAGCTGCGCGAACGCGATCTCGCCTGCCATCGCAATGCGACCGCACAAGTGCAGGCTGGTCGCGCGGAAGGACTGCACCCAGGCGCGATCGTAAGACGTGGTCGCGCTGGGATTCGCGTTCAAGAGCTCCAGCGCTCGGTCGAGCTCTGGCAACGCCTGCACGGGCTGATTCAACGTCATCAAGCGGTGATATCCGCGCGCGAACGCCAGCATGAACAGCGACAGCCGGTCGTCGGTTTGTACGCTGAATCGCTCGCAGAGCGTTGCCAGCTCCGTGACGCGCTCGTCGTCCGCGCCCATCATCGAGGATAGCAAGAGCTCCCATGCGAGTGCGCGCGCCAGCTCGAGCGCGTTACCTGCGTCGAGCGCGCGGAGCACCCAACGCGCGCAGAAGTCCGCTGCGCGCAGCTGGTCACTGCGGATCAGACCGTGCGTGACCGTGCGCAGGACTTCGAGCTCCTGGAGCGTCTGCGCGTCGACTCGAACACTCTCGACGAGACGCAGATTCGACAGGCGCATGCGCGTGCGCGACCAGGCAACAGACGCCAGGGCGCCGCTCAGACTGCGGGGAAACGGAATGCCGAAGTGGCGCAGCGCTCGCGCCAGCAAGACTCGGCCGCGCTCCAGATCGCCGCACAACAGATATTGCTCGCCAGCGCTGCGCTCCAGGCCGTGCACCACGGCGGGAGGCGCGGCGCGCGCGGCATCGAGAAATGCCGTGGCGGCCCGTTCTCCGTAACCGGCGTGCGCCAGCGCCCTCGCTCGTTGTGTACGAAGCCTGCCGAGCTCGGATCCCGCGAAATTCCCGCGCTCGATCGCAGACAGGTAGAGCCGTGCCGCGCGGTCGAACGCGAGCGTGGCGAACGCTCGGTCCGCTGCGCGTGCCTCGTGCTCCGCTGCCTCGCTAGTCCGACCGGCGAGCTGCAGCAGGCGAGCCAGTAACTCCGCATCCGCATCGGCCTCTGCGAGCAACGTCTCGGATAGCGCATGCGCCAGCTCGCGCGATCGCGCTGCGTTGAGTGAAGCGGCGACCTGCTCGCGGATCTTGTCGTGGTAGCACTCGATGGTCCGTTCGCCGCTGCGCCCGAGCGAAACACGGACCAGCTGCTCACTTCGCAGATGATCCACGTGCGCATGGCCCTCTGCCAGGCCGGCCGCTTTGATCGCCAGCACGGGCGACAACGGCTGACCTGCGAGCGCTACCACCGACAGCAACTGCTGAGCCTCGGTTGGCAATGCGGACACGTGCAGAGTCAACGCGCGTGCCAGCGCCAGCTGCGCATCTCCCGATTCGCAGAGCATCGTCGCGCGCGCGAGCTCGCCCGCAAAAAACGGGCTGCCGTGCGCTTCTCGTGCCAAGACGTCCGCTCTTTCGGCAGCGATGCCGCTCGGTAACAGGCGTTTCACCAATTCCAGGAGCGCCTGATGCGAGAGCGGTCCCACGTCGAGGGTGCGCGCGTCCAGCGCCGGGTTGTCCGATGCGGCCTGGCGCACTGATTGCAAAAGCGCGTTGCGCTGGACGTCTTCTGAACGATGCGCGCACAAGAGCAAGACCGGAGCCGGTTCGGGCTGCACGAACAAGGCGCGCATGAAGCGCAGCGAGTCTTCGTCGAGCCAGTGCAAATCGTCCACCATCAGGATCAAGGGCGCTCTATCGCGCATTCGCGCGATCAGCTCGGCGAAGGCGTCGAATGCCCTGCGCTTCAAATCATGCGGATCGGGTACGTCCCGCTTCGGTGAAGCCGCGATCACCGGCACGCGCTCGAGGACCGGAAAAATGCGGCTCAGGGCGAATACTTCGCGCGGCATCAACGCAGCGGCTTCGTGGGCCGGCAGCTTCCGCAGGTGGCGGCTGATGGCGTCGATGAGTGCGTCGAAGGCTTTGTAGGGAACGTTCTCGCGCTCGTGACAGCGACCCGAAAACACCAGTGCTTCGCCGCGCGAGCGCTGCTCGTTCAGAAACGCTTCGAGCAGCGCGCTCTTGCCGACGCCCGACTCGCCGGACACGAACACGACGACGGTTTCACCTGCGCGCGCCGCGCGATACGCTTCACGCAGAGCTAGGAGCTCGCTCTCGCGTCCGAGTAATTCCAGAGCCGCGCCCTGAGCTGGAGCCGTGGAACGCTGGCCAGTCGGGATGTGCGGCGCCGCGTGCGGACCAGATACCACGGCGGACAGAGCCTGTCGGTCCGGGCGCTGCGCGGGCTCGCGCGCCAGGAGCTGGCTGCACAAGCGCGCCAGGTCCTCCGGCACGTCGGGCGCGAGCTCGCTCGCGCCCACGGGTGTTTCGCGCTGCTTGGCCGCCAAGATCTCGCCGATGCGGCCCTCGAACGGCAATCTCCCTGTCAGCGCTTCGAACAGCATGCTGCCGATTGCGTAGTAATCACTGGCCCACGTCGCCGACTTCCCGGCGGCTTGTTCCGGGGCCATGTAGGCAGGCGTGCCGCTCACCCGGTCATCCGCGAGCGTTTGACCGACTCCACCGAGCTCTGGATCCACGACCAGTCCGAAGTCGAGCACGACGACGCGTCCGTGCGGCGTGACCAGCACGTTGCTGGGCTTGAGATCGCGGTGCAACTTGCCGGCGTCGTGGATCGCACTGACCCCGGAGAAAAGCTGCGACAGCGCAGAGCGCAGCCGCTCTGCGTTCAGGACGCCCGCTGGACGGGCCCAGGCATCGAAGGGTTGCCCTTCCACGAGCTCCATCGTGAAGCAGCAGACTCTGTCGTCGATGAACAGCTCGTACAGACGCACCACGTTCGGATGCATCACGTCCGCGAGCGAACGAAACTCGTTTTTCAGCTGGTAGAGCCGCCCGGCATCGATGCAATTCAACGTCTTACATGCGACCCGCGCTTCGCGCTCTCTGTCGAATGCCTCGTACACGACGCCCATTCCGCCTTCGCCGAGGCGACGGAGCAGCGACAGTCGCCCGCCGCAGAGTGCAGAGCCCAAGGACGGTGGGGTAGCGCGCGTCGACGTTCCCAGCGCCTGGGTGGACCGAAAGGCGCTGCGCAGCAGAGCGTCGAACGTGTCGCTTTCCGCGTCCGCCTGACTTGGCGCGTCGCCATCGCCCTCGTTCGCGGATTTCGCCCCCAAACGCGAAATTCATAGCATGGCTCCTCGCCCGCCACGAGACGAACCGCGCTTTACAGAAGCTTACAGAAATAGGGTCGGGCCCGCGCTGAAGAAAAAGATGGGCGTGAAGGAAAAGTCCCTGTCTTCTCCCGACCCTGTGATCGACGTCGGGTAGCCCTTCACGTCCGCGCTCCCCGAGACTTGACTCAAAAAACTGAGCTGTGTCGAAAGGCCGAGCTTCGCCGACGTGCGCAGCACGGCCTCCACGGTCGCACCCATGTTGAGGCCGCCTCCACTGAGCTCGAAGCCGTTGCCCGCGTCGTCTTCACCCTCGTAGCTCACGAAGTTTCTGCCGAGCGTGAGTCCGCCGCCGAGCATGACGTTTTCCGATACGCCGAAACGCGCTTTGGCAGAGAGCCCGACACTCGTGAACGTGCCGCTCCCGTCGCCGATCACCTCGTCACCGCTCGTTCTGTCGAACGTGAACGGCGTGAGCTGCAGGTAGGCGCCAAGCCAGAAGCTCGGGTGCGGCACCCACCCGCCATCCACACCGACCGAGGGTGCGGCGTTGGCCTCGGTATGAAACCAATTGTTGGGCGACATTTCTCCGGGGAGCATGACACCGGCGCGAAGCGCAGCTTGGAAGCGATGGTCCAGCCGGCCGCGGCTCGAGTCGTTCGCCGATCCGTCCTGATTTGCGTGATCGGCGGTTGGCGTGCTCGAAGGCGGCCAGGCAGGCGCCGTCTGGTACGCGGAGGCGGTTGGGTTCGCTGGCGTGACTTGATACGCGGCTGCGGCTGGAGTGGCCGGTGCAGGCGCATACGTTGGTGCAGGCTGCTGCGGCGGAGGCTGCACCGGCGGCGGTTGCTGCACGGGTGCAGCGTAAGCTGGCGCTGTTTCTGTGGCCGGCGCGGGCGCTGGTGGGCTGCCTTGTGCGTGCGCGGCTCCGCTCGAGGTGAGCAGACCGGCGCAGGCACCGACGCAGAAAAGCTGGCGCCAGCGCTTCCAGGCGCATCCAATGTGTAGGTGTCCGTCATACGTTCGTTTTGCATGGGCGCGATATTCGGGTTCTCCGACCTCCTTGATGGAGAGAGGGACGCTGCCCAGCGAGTGTGAAAGCACGACGCGACGATTTCTGTGGGAAGTGCAGGGGCACGCCGCCCCGAACGCGATCCGGAGAAAGTGAAGACACTAACGGCGCGTGGTCTTCGGCGTCTTGTCCTTGCCGAGCAGCGCTGCGAACGGATTGTTCGTGAACGTATTTTCCACCTGCGGTTTTTTCACGGCGGCGGCCGCACGGCGCGGCTCACGGGCCGCCGCTCCCGCATTTGGGTGTTCCGTGGGTTCGGAGCCTCCGCCCCGGCGCGCGCTGAGCGCGATGCGGCGGCGCTCGAGATCGACTTCGAGCACTCGGACACGGATGCGGTCGCCGACTGCGACGACATCGTGAGGATCTTTGACGAAGCGGTCGGCGAGCTGGGAAATGTGAACGAGACCGTCCTGGTGGACGCCCACGTCGACGAATGCCCCAAAGGCGGTGATGTTCGTTACTACGCCCTCGAGCTCCATGCCCTTTTCGAGATCGCCGATCTCACGCACGTCGTCGCGAAATTGCGGCGGCTCGAAGCTCTTTCGTGGGTCGCGGCCCGGCTTGTCGAGCTCCGTCAAAATGTCGCGAAGCGTGAACTCGCCGACATCCGCGGTCTGATACTGCGAAAGGTCGATGCGGCGGAGCAGCGCGGCGTTGCCGATCACGGAGACGAGCGGCACGCCCAGATCGGCCGCCATGCGCTCGACCAGCGCGTAGCGTTCGGGGTGGACCGCGCTTGCGTCGAGAGGATGCTCGCCGTCCCGAAGGCGCAGGAAGCCGGCGGCTTGTTCGAACGTTCGCGCTCCGAGCCCGCTCACGTCCAAGAGCGCTCTCCGCGACGCGAAGCGGCCGCTCGCGTTGCGGTGCTCGACGATGCGTTTCGCCAGCGTGAGGCCGATGCCGGCGACGCGCGAGAGCAGCCATGCGCTCGCCGTGTTGAGCTCCACGCCGACGCTGTTCACGCAGCTCTCCACCACTTCGTCGAGCTTCCGGCCGAGCGCGGTCTGAGAAACGTCGTGCTGATACTGGCCGACGCCGATGCTCTTCGGGTCGACCTTCACGAGTTCAGCCAGCGGATCCTGCAAGCGACGCGCGATACTGATCGCGCCGCGCACCGTGAGATCGAGATCGGGGAATTCGTCGCGCGCGACCTCGCTCGCCGAGTAGACGCTCGCGCCGGCCTCGTTTACGGACACGCAGAACGTATCCGCCAAGCCTTTGCTGGCCAGGACTTCGCGCACGAACGCTTCCGTTTCGCGGCCGTGCGTGCCGTTGCCGACCGCAACGGCGCTCGGCGCGAACTTCTTGCAGAGCCCGAGCAAGGTTTCGCGCGCCTTCTCGAGCGCGCCGGCACCCTGCACGAGATAGATCGTCTCGTGGGCGATGAGCTTGCCGGTCTCGTCCACTACTGCGCATTTGCAGCCGGTGCGCTGACCCGGGTCGATGCCGAGCACGGTCCTGCCACCCAGGGGTGCCGAGAGCAACAATTCGCGCAAGTTTTGGGCAAAAACCCGGATCGCCTCCTGGTCCGAGCGCAGCTTGAGCTCGATGCGGACATCCACCGTGACGCCCGGAGCAACGATGCGCTCGACCGCGTCCAGGACGACCTTCTGGAGCTCGGCTCGAAACGGCGAGTCCTTGCGAATCGCAATGCGCGAGGCTGCGTACGCGAAGTGCGGCTCGAGCTCGAGCTGCAGCGCGGACTTCAGCACTCCTTCCTCTTCGCCACGGCGAATCGCGAGGAAGCGATGCGAGGGCACTTTCGCAATCGGCTCGGCAAAGTCCGCGTACATGTCGAATTTGGTCGTCTTTGCGGCGTGCTCCTTCCGCTTCCGGACTTCGATCACGCCTTCAGTAAGGTAGGCCTGGCGCACGCGACCCCGAAGCTCGGCGTCTTCAGCAAGACGTTCTGCGCAGATGTCGCGCGCGCCCGCCAGGGCCGCCGCCACGTCCGCCACCTCTTTTTCCGGATTGACGAAGGCTTTCGCGAGGGCCTCGGCGGTTATGCTGCCCGTTTGTGCCCAGAGCGCGTCGGCGAGCGAGCCGAGGCCGCGTTCGAGTGCAATCACCGCTCGCGTGCGGCGTTTCGGCTTGAACGGAAGATAGATGTCTTCGAGCTCGGCCTTGGTGGTTGCGGCGCGAAGCTTTGCCGTCAGCTCCGCGGTCAGCTTGCCTTGCTTCTCGATCTCGGCGAGCACGCTCGAACGGCGCGCCTCGAGCTCGGTCAAGTACTCGAAGCGTTCGCCGATCGTCCGAATCTGCACTTCATCGAGATTGCCCGTGGCCTCCTTGCGATAACGCGCGATGAACGGCACGGTCGCCCCTCCCGCCATGAGCTTCACCACGGCGGCGACTCCGGCCGGCGGCAAGCCCAGCTCCGCCACGAGCACGGGCAGCGGGTCGAAGACGGCTCGACTGGCGGAGGGCTCGGAAGCTTTGCTCATGCCTGCGAGATAGCGAGCGCGGCTCCGATTGTCGACTAACTAACCCCCACCATCAGCTCGGCGCAGCGTTCGCCGATCATCATGGCCGGGGCGTTCGTATTGCCGCCCGTCACGCTCGGCATGATCGCCGCATCGGCGACGCGCAGTCCTTCGATCCCGCGCACTCGCAGCTCGGGATCGACCACGGCGCGCTCGTCCGTACCCATGCGGCACGTGCCGACCGGGTGATACACGGTGTGAATGCGGTTCGGCAGCTCACGCTCCAGGGCGGCGTCGTCGCCCATGGCCGCCCCCGGGTGCAGCTCGCCGACCACCACCTTGGACAGCGCGCGGCTGCTCATGATTTCACGCACCATCTTGATGCCGTCGATGAGAAAACGCGCGTCGCGCGGGTCCGACAAGTAAGCCGGATCGATGAGCGGCGCTGCCGTGGGATCGGCCGATGTGAGGCGCACGTCACCGCGGCTCTTGGGGTAGATGAGCGTGGGCATGACGGTGAGCGCCGCGCGCGTATCCACCACGTGCCGCACCGGACGATCTTGGTTCGGCGACGGGTACGACCAAGGCAGCGCGTGAATCTGGAAGTCGGGCACGCCGTTCGTGGCGTGCTTGGAGCGCACGAACGCGCCGGCTTCGAAGACCGTGCGGCCGAACCAGCCATTGCCGCGCAGGGCTTCTGCGATCATGCCGCCGAAGAAGTGCAGCGCCGTGCCGCGGTGCAGCGCGCTCGGCGCGAGAAACGTGAGAGGCACGTACAGGTGGTCGTGCAGATTCTGACCGACGGGCAGATCCGCCACCACGTTGATGCCGTGCTCGCGCAGATGAGCCGCGGGGCCCACTCCGGAAAGCATCAGGATGTGCGGCGAGCCGACCACGCCGCTGCTGAGTACGATTTCCTTGCGTGCCCGCACCGTCTCGCGCTGCCCGTTCGCGATGAGCTCGACCCCGACAGCGCGCGTTCCCTCGAAGACCACGCGCGCTACCGTGGCGCCAGTGCGCACCTCGATGTTGCCGCCGGGCCGCGAGCGCAGGAACGCGTGCGAAGTGCTGAAGCGCAGGCCACCCTTGGCGCTCATCTGGAAGATCATCGCGCCCTCTTGTGAGGGGCCGTTGTAGTCGTCGAGCAGCGGAACGCCGCACGTCTCTTTCACGGCTTCGATGAACGCCTGGGAGGCGGGCGTCAGATCCTTCTGACGAGTGACGGCCACGGGTCCGCCGCTGCCGCGCAGCTCGTTTTCGCCGCCTTCCCAAT
>DATHEN010001068.1:0-6700 GCA_035318565.1 Polyangiaceae bacterium | reverse complement strand
GCCATTGCCGACCGTGCTGTACGTGAGGATGCACGGGTAACCCGTGTCGTGAATCACGTTGTCTCGCACCACGTTGGCGTAGCTGCCCTCTTTGATCTCGATGCCGTCCCCCTGCGTGACATCGGCGGCATTGGTGTGATGAATGTGGTTCTCGGCGAACAGGCTGTCGTGCACGCGGCACGCGTTGCTGTTGCAGCCGATGTACATCCCCTCGCCCGTTCCACCGGTGTCATGGATGTGATTACGGACGATGCGCAGGTTGGCGTAGTCACCCCCGCTATTGGCGGAAACGGCTACATCTGCCGTGTCGTGAATGTCACAGCTCTCGATCGTGACGTTGTTGGCGCGGATCAAGCGGAGCCCGTGCGATCCGCCCGAGATCTCGATACCGCTGAACAGCAAGTGCTCGACGTCGTCGAAGTCGATGACGTTCTGGTTCGCCAGCGGACGATGCAGATGAGGCCGTTCACCGGCTTTGGCCCGCACCACGATCGGCGCCTGCGCCGTTCCCCTCATCGTCACGTGCCAGGCGTCAGTCAGCGTGTATTCGCCGCCACGCAGCACGAGCGTGTCTCCGGGTCGGAGCGCGTTCATGGCGGCTTCTACGTCGGCGCCCGGTCCCACTTCAGTGGATGCCGCCAGCGCCCGGTGCGGGCTCGTGAGCGCGGCAGCAATGAGCCCCAGCGCGGATACAGTGCGAAGTGACATCACTCCTTACTACACTACGTCTTGCTCCGCCGGTGCACGGCTAGCGGGCCGAAGGCTTGATCGACGGGCATCAGCTGAATCACGTTCACGTTCACGTGCGCCGGGCGGCTCAGCACCCAGAGTACCGTGTCGGCGATGTCTTCCGGTGTGAGTGGCTGCGTGTCGCGGTACACAGCTGCGGCGCGCTCTCGATCTCCGTGAAAGCGCACCTCGGAGAATTCGCTGCCGCCGCACAAGCCGGGCTCCACGTTCGTGACGCGTACGCCCGTCCCCAGCAGATCCGCGCGCAGATTCAAGCTGAATTGATGCACGAACGCCTTGGTTGCACCGTAAGCATTCCCGCCGGGGTACGGAAATTCGCTAGCAATGGAACCCATGTTCACGATGTGGCCACGCCGTCGGGCGATCATTCCCGGGAGCAGCGCGCGCGTGCAGAACATCAAACCTTTTATGTTCGTGTCGACCATGGTTTCCCAGTCGTCGAGGTTCGCAGCGGCCGCCGGCTCGAGACCCAGCGCCAGACCCGCGTTGTTCACGAGCGCGTTCACGTCGGCAAAGGCTTCTGGCAAGTTGGCGAGCGCGTTCATCACGGCTGTACGGTTCTGCACGTCCAGCTGCAGAGGATGGACGTTGGGACCGAGCTCGTGCGCGAGGCGCTCGAGACGATCGAATCGGCGTCCGGCCGCAACGACGCGATCGCCCTGAGCCGCGAGCTTGCGCGTGATTGCTTCACCAAATCCGGAGCTTGCTCCAGTCACGAATACAGTCATGTCGCCGACACTAGTACGACGGTAATGAATCCAGAACCGAGGCTAAACCTGTCGTCACGCGTGGACGGAAAACTCTTAGCATCTGCGTCCCTGGCGCACCTTTCATCTACTAGCGGAGCGGGCGCCCGCTCCGAAGCTTGCTAGATTCACCCGAGAAGCGTAGGTTTTGTGGGATGAAGGGGGCTTCAGGATTGCACCAGGACACGCGGGCTCGGGAGTTGGGCGAGTGGGACAGAACGACGGCTGACATGACGTCGATGTCTGCTCCGATACTCGCCGTCGAGCTTTCCGAAATAGCGCTAACTGGGTTTTGGGCGAATCACGACTACCACGGACAGAAACTGGTGATTCAAGTGCGCGGCAACGCGGACTCCGGCGTCACCGAAGAATTCGCGCAGTACCTGGAGCGCCTGCACCGTCAGATGCTGCTGACCGGCCTGCGTGAGGTCACGTTGGACTTCCGCGAGCTCTATTTCATGACCGCGTCGTGTATCAAGTGCCTGGTGGATGCCATCCGGCGAGTCATGGACCTGGAAGCGAACGCGCAGTACGAGATCTGCCTTCTCACGCAGACCAAACTGCGCTGGCAAGAGCGCAGTTTCGAAGTGCTCTGTGAGCTCGCGCCGCACCTGGTTCGCATGAAGGCGAGCTGAGCCAGCGGAAGCTCATCTGGAGCGCTGGCGCTTTGGCTCGCGCGGGGCGCCGCGCGCCGGGGTACGGCGTGAAGGAGCTCTGCCCCGGCGGGCCTCGTGGGCCGTGCAGTCCTTCTCGGTTTGCGCGATCTCCCGCTGCAAATGCCGCACGAGGTGATCTCGCAGCAATGCCACACGCGCCGGCACGAAAGCGGCGGACGGCAGAACCACGTACACCGAGTCGCGGCTCAACCCATACTGCGGCAGCACCAGCTGGATGGCGCCCGCGATCGCAGGCTCGCGCGCGAGCATCGTCGGAATGAACGCCACCCCCGCACCCGCCATGCACAGGCGCAGGATGAAGGCCATGTCGTCCGCGCTGAGCTGTCCCTGGACCTCCACGGACTCATCGCCGTTCGGGCCGCTGAAGTGCCACGTCGCCTTCGGGCCGCGTGTACGAAAGAGCACGCATTCGTGCCGCTTCAAGTCGTCCAGTGTCTGGGGTACGCCGGCGCGCTCGAGGTATTTCGGTGCGGCGAACAGCGCCAGCGGCGTGCCACCGACACGCCGCGCGATCAACGACGAATCCGCGAGACGGCCCGCGCGAATCGCAATGTCGACGCCTTCGGCAACCAGATCGACGGTGCGTCCAGTCAGCAAGAGCTCCACGCGGATGCTCGGATACTTCTCGGTGAACTCGCGGATCGCGTCGGCCAGACCGAAGTGCGAGCTGTCCGGCGGCGTGGTGAGGCGCACTGTGCCGCGCGGTTCGGGACCGAATTCGCGCGCGGCGTCGAGCGCTTCGTCGATACCGGAAACCGCGCCGCGCACGCGTTCGTAGAAAGCCTGCCCCGCGTCCGTCAGTGCGAGCTTGCGAGTGGTGCGCTGGAGCAACCGCACGCCGAGCCCTTGCTCGAGCCGAGCCATGGCGCGGCTCACCGACGACCTTTGCATACCGAGCTCCGCCGCGGCCGTGCTGAAGCTGCCGGTATCCACGATGCGCACGAAGAGCGGAACGTCGTTGAAGTCCATTGGTGTCAACCTAGCACCAATGTGTTCCTAAATCCGCAGCTTGTTGCTGAGAGTGCACGGTCCAACATTGCCTTCGACAACGGAGGTTCTCGTGAAAACTAGCAAATGGGTGAGCGCGGCCCGGTACGTTCAGGGCGCGGCGTTTTTCGTCTTCGGTCTCAATGGTTTCCTGCATTTCCTGCCCCAACCCCCTGCCCCGGAAGCGGCGCAGCACTTCGCGGGCGCGCTCGCGGCTACCGGCTACATGTTCCCCCTCATCAAAGGCACCGAGGTCGTCGCCGGCCTGCTGCTGCTGCTCGGTCGCTTCGTGCCCCTGTCGCTGGTGTTGATTGCGCCCGTCGTCGTCAACATCGTCCTGTTTCATCTGTTCCTCGCGCCGTCCGGTCTGGCGCTGCCCTTGATACTGCTCGCCACCGAGCTGTACCTGGCCTGGAGCTACCGCCGCGTGTTCGCGCCGCTCTTCCAGCCTGTCGCGCAACCAAGCGCCCTGCGGGATGACGCCGAGCACGACGCTCGCCACGCGGCGCGCGCCACCACCTGAACTCGCACGGTCGGCTCGACCAATGGTAGGCATGGGAGGTGAATCCGTCCCGTGCCTACCGTCATTCGAGCGCGTTGCTTGCATGCGTCGTTTGGGGCTGCACCAGCGCGCCTGCACCTCCCGCACGAACGCTCCCACACTCAGCGGTCGGTCCAGCACGTCCGGCACCGGCCGCTACCGCCACGCACCCTCCCGTAAAGGAGCTGCCGGCACTGAACCGTCACTTCGAAGCCGAGCGGGTCAGCGGCACGATCGCGCTCCTGGATACGAACAGCGGCGAGCTCGGCTGCAGTGACGTCGCGCGCTGTAGCCGCGCCGTGATCCCCGCCTCGACGTTCAAGATCCCACACAGCCTGATCGCGCTCGAGCTCGGCCTACTCGATGACGCCGAGAGCCCCATGCCGTGGGACGGCAAGGAGCGGCCTATCGCCGAATGGAATCAGGACCATACGCTGCGGAGCGCGATGCGCGTCTCCTGTGTGCCGTGTTTTCAGGCCATCGCACGCCGCGTCGGCGCCGAGCGGATGCAAGAGTGGCTGGTGCGTTTGAACTTCGGCAATCGCGACATCTCCGGAGGAATCGATCAGTTCTGGCTCAGGGGCGGACTGCGCATTTCGCCGCTCGAGCAAATCGAGTTTCTACGGCGGCTGGATACGGGGACGCTGCCAGTGAAACCGAAATCCCTCGACGTGGTGAAGGACGTCATCACCCTCGACGTCGGCTTGGAGCACGTATTTCGGGGTAAGACGGGCTGGGCCGGCCCCGGTGACAGCGACCGCGAATACGGCTGGTTCGTGGGCTGGGTAGAGCTGGATACGCGGCGTGTGTACTTCGCGACCCTCATCGATGGCCGGGCGCCCGACGTGGACATGATCCCCGTACGCCGCCGCCTGACGGAGACCATCCTCCATTCGCTGGCGGTACTGCCTGGAACACAGACGCCGAGCGCGAACGACAGGTAGCTCCGCCCGCGCCGATCGAAAATCCCCGCGGCCGACATTACGCTTATCGGACACAATCGTGTTCTCGGCGAGCACCGGAAGAATGCCGCGCTTCGCCCGGGGAGGACCTGACGTCTCATGCAATCCCGAACGACCGAGGGCGCACTCGCTATCTTCGCAACGCTGCTGTTCGCTGCGAGCTGCAGCGGCAAGTTGGCTCTCGAGAAGGATAAAGACGCACAGGCGGGCGCCGGAGGCAGCTCCGGCAACGGTCAGGGCGGCAGCGCCGGCTACGACGGAGGCGCAGGGAGCTCAGGCACCGCGGGCTCGGCAGGCACCGCGGGCTCAGCAGGCACCGCGGGCTCAGCAGACTCGGGATCCAGCAGCGAACCGTGGTGGCCTCACGTCAACTCACATGGCTGCGACACCACTGGAGTTCCCGTCTCAGGGGATCGTCCAGCTGCTCACCTCGACGAAGACAGCCTGCCCCCGATCTATCTCGCCCTTTCGAAGTTCCGCACCTCGAGCGAAGACAATGCGCAACTCACCCCGAATTCGGACGCATGGCGGGACATCGGATTGGACGTGGACGGCACCTGCACCAGGTCGCCGACCTGTTCAGGTCAGAACGCACAACTCATCGACGAGCGCAGCTGCCAAGCGACCCGGCCGTCTGACGGAAATCAGTGTCGCGACAATCAGTTCGGCCAGCTCATGCGCATCATGTCGGCATCCGTGAACGTAGTGAGACATTTTGGGATACAGGACGCCGACTGGAATTGCGAGCTACGGCGCGGCGGATTCAGCGTCATTTTCAAGATCAGCGGATACAACGGGCAGAGCAACGACCCGTTCGTGGGCGTCGACGTCTACTCGTCACCGGGCATGGTCGCACCAAGCGGAGCGCTGTGTCGCAGCAACGGATCCCTGGCCTCTATCGAGGGCCCGCTCGCTCCTGATTGGTACACGGCACCTCCCCCGGCCGTCTCCGCGCGCTGGAAAATCGCGCGCAGCTCCCTGAAACCGGGAGCCTCTTCAGAACCCGACGACCTTCCAGAGGCCAAGGCATCTGACCGTCTTGCTTATGTCCGCAACGGGTACCTGGTCATGCGCTTTCCGCCGCAAGCCGAGTTCTGGTTGAACGGCGTCGGTACACCGGTCCCCGGATTTCGCTTCGTGTTGGATCGGGCCATCTTGGTTGGAAAGCTGAGCCGCAGTGAAGCCAACGGCGAGTGGTCGCTCAGCGACGGCACAATGACGGGTGTCATGCAGTTAGGGCTACTGCTCGCGAGCTTCCGGGAGCTCGGCTTCTGTGAAAACATGTGTGGCGCGTTCGCGACCCTGTCGAGCTTCTCGAATGGGAACGCCGACTTGCTGCTTTCCGACAATGCTGCGTCGAGTGTGGCCTGCGACGGTCTGAGCTTCGGCGCGGCGCTCGAAGCACGTCAGGCTTTGCCGGGAGACGTCGTCGACGTCGCCTGGCCGCCGATCCTGTGTCCCGAGCCGCGGCACTCCGAAGCGCCCCGGCAAGGCACGAGCTGCCCCGACTGACGCGGCCGTGCAAACGTGTCACACCCCTCGCACCGGACGTGACCAGTTTGTACCGATGGCCCGAGCGACTCCCTTGAAAACGCGGGGGTTTCGTTGGGCACAGCCGTTGCTAATCGCGACGCTCAAGGCAGAAAGCGTTTTGCGGTTTGGGCCACGACCTGTGGCGCATCCGCGCACTGGAGATCTATCTGATGGTTGGCGATGGCGTCGAGCATGCCTCGTTTCACGTAGTCGGCATTGGCGCTTCCGCGGGTGGCTTGGAGGCCCTGGAGCGGTTCTTCGACAGCCTGCCGGAGAAGACTGGGATGGCGTTCGTCATCGTCCAGCACCTCTCACCGGACTTCCGCAGCTTGATGGACGAGCTGCTCGCTCGCCACACGAGCTTGCCGATCCACCTCGTGGAAGACGGCATGCAAGTGGAGCGGGATCACGTGTACCTGATTCCACCCAAGAAGGAGATGATCATCTCTGGCGGGCGGCTGCTGCTCAGCGAGCGCGATCGGCAGCACGAGCTCACGCTCCCCA
>DATHEN010001067.1:0-2014 GCA_035318565.1 Polyangiaceae bacterium | reverse complement strand
CGCGTGTTCGTGCTCAACAACGTGCACGAGTCCGCTCCCGTCGTCTT
Organism: Polyangiaceae bacterium; assembly: GCA_035318565.1. Lineage (GTDB taxonomy): Bacteria > Myxococcota_A > Polyangia > Polyangiales > Polyangiaceae > DATDJP01. Next base: position 1,967 of record DATHEN010001067.1, on the reverse strand, counting down.
CGAAACGCGCTGGACGATGTCGTTCCTGCGCGGCCCCATGACTCGCGAAGAAATCCGCCGCCTGATGGCCGGTCGCGTGCCGAGCGCGCAAGTGAAGTCGAACGAAGCAGCGCAACCTGCGACGACTGGCGCGAGCGCGGGGCCCGCACCCATCCCGCAGGCCGTGCAGTCACCGCAACCCGGACGCGAAGTGCCGAGGCCGTCCTTGCCGGCGGACGTGGCCGAGCTGTTCTGGCCGGTGGCAGCGGCCCAGCCGAGCGAGGCGCCCGTGGTTTATCGCCCGCATCTGCTGGCGCGCCTGCGCCTTCACTACGTTCACAGCAAGTCCGGCTTGGACGCCTGGGAGAGCGTGACGCTGATCGTGCCCGTTCCCGAGGGAAAACTGGACGTGGACTGGGAACACTCCACGAGCATGGCCGCCGAAGCCGCGAGCCGTTTCATCGAGCAATCAGGACCGGGCGTGCGTTACGCGAGCGCGCCTGCAGCGCTGGCGGATGTGAAGAGCTACGCGCGCTGGAAGAAAGCCGTCGTGGCGCACGTCTACCGCGCCCAGCCGCTGATCTTGCAACATGTGCCCGAATTGAAGGCCGTGTCGCTCCCTGGCGAAAGCGCAGGCGACTTTCGTGCACGCTTGGCGCTGGCGGGCCGTGAAGGGCGCGACCAACGCTTCGAGAAGATCAAGAACACATACGCTAAAAAGCTTGCCACTGCGCACGAACGAGTGCGCCGCGCGCATGCGCGAGTGGCGGCGGAAAACGCCCAAGCTACGGACACCTCACTCGACGCCGCGTTGTCAGTGGGCGCCGGAGTGCTCGGCGCCATGCTGGGCCGTAAAGTGGCTTCGGTCGCCAACGTTTCGCGAGCGCGGAGCGCGGTGCGCGCGGCGGGGCGGGTAAAGAAGGAGCGCGACGACAGAGCGTCAGTCGAGCAAACCCTAGCCGAAGCTCAGGCGAAATACGCCGAGCTCGAAGCGGAATTTCGACAGCGCTTGGCCGAGCTCGAGCAATCCGCCGGCGCCGCCAATGTCGAAGAGCTGCGCGTCCCTCCGCGCAAGTCCGACATAGAAGTGGCGCTGCTCGCGTGCGCTTGGATTCCGTGATGTCAGACTTCATCTGACCATCGAATTCACATGACCGTCGACGCCAACGTGGACGCCTGCGAGCGGGATTGGAGCGAGCCGCCGGCGATCATTCGCGAACAGCCGCGCCGTCTGCGGTTTTCCATCGACGGCTATCTGGCGCGCAACCTGGCGCTCGACTTCGAAACACCGAGCGGTACACGTGAACGCCACTGCATTCAGGTGGCGTGGCCCGCCGGAAATCGCAATCGAGATGGGCAGCCCTGTTCCGTAGCCACCACGGTGGACGAAGCCTGGTTTCGGGCCCTGTCCAACACTCTGCTGCGGGTGCCGGCACACCATGCGCGCATCGTCCAGCGCATCATCATAGACAACCGTCCTCGCGAACACGGCATCGCCCCGCACGATCGCGCGCGCGCCGACGACGCACGAGACGGCCGGAGCCTCTGGCTGCACGAACACGTCTTCCGCGCGCCGAATCACTGGGCTCGCGGCAACTACGGCTCCTATTGGAGCTACCACGTCGACCGCGACGGTCCCCGCGTAGACGGCTCGCCCGCCGACCACGCGTTCTACAGCCCCGTCATCCTCCACGAGCTAGGCCACCTCGTCATGTATCACCTGGTCAACGCTGCATTCAAAGGTCCGGCGGCCACGTCCGCCCCGGGCTGCGCAGACGCCTGCAGCGGCAGCCAAACGCGCTGTGCACGCAGCGCGCCAGCCGAGCTCGAAGCAGGTTGCGTAACTCCTTACTGTCGATCGTTCCAGTTCGAAGCGCGCACCGAAAACTGGGCGGAGCAGTACCGCTTTTACTACCAGAGTCAGGCGGCGCGCGCGGCACTCACGCGTTCTGGAGGAACGTGCCAGAAATTGCTGCAGCAGATCGGCG
>DATHEN010001066.1:0-2791 GCA_035318565.1 Polyangiaceae bacterium | reverse complement strand
CCTCGACAAGTACTTCCCTCGCACGCGCTAACCCGAACGGAGAAAGCCATGGCGAACCTCGAGACGTTGACCGTCGAAGAACTGCTCTGCGCCAACGGCGGAGTGAATATGCGGCTGACGCAATACGGCTACCCGGGCGATCCGTACTCCGACTCGGAGACGCGCAAGGGTCACGGCGCGTATCGCAACCTCGATCACAACTCGATGGCGATCACGGATTCCGGACTCACGGCACTCGGTCTGTCGCGGCAGCTCGTGCGCCGCAGCGAGACGTGGGTCGATATCAAGACGCGCGGCGGTGGAACACTCACGCGACGCATCGACGATCGTGCGCCGCAGGGCAGCCACCGCGCGGATCTCTATCAGCCTCGCGGCTTCGATCGCAGCTTGCCGGACTACGCGGACGTCAGCGTCCACCACTAGCTGCGACGCGATTGTTCCGACGCGTCGGTGCGATGGCCGTCTTCAGGTTGTCGAACATCGCTTCCACGGCGGAGGTGACCGCGTCTTCTCGCATCGCGCGTGGACGAGCGCGAAACGTACGAGCGCTTTGCTCGACCTTCGCGTTCCCGGTGACCACGGACAGAATCCGACCGGCGTCGTCGGAGATCGCGAGTCGAACTCGTGCAGAGACGACAACGCGATCGCCGCTCGACTCGACGGTGAGACGTTCGATCTGCGCGTCGACGTGTGCATTTCCTGTCGAGAGATGCGACTCGATCAACCGATCGAGCGCGCGGCGAAGCGTGGCCGTATGTTGCGCGCGCTCGCTCACGGTGCATGAAGATGCATCGCTGGTCGACGCGACCACCACGTCGGCTGCTGCTGGCGAGCCCGCGGCCAACACCGCGATCAGGATCGCCGCGCGCTTCATGAGCACGAAAGTGAGCAGTTCCCATGCCGCCAGGATCTCGGAGAAGATCCGCCAGGCATCGCGGTGTTGCGACGGGAGCGGCTGACGGTTCGACTAGCCATGACCACGACTTCACGAGCCGTCGTGCGAACCCCGCACATAAGCGCCGGGCGACTGGCGCTGCACGTTGCGGCGCTACAGCACGCCATGTGACCATTGCGGACCATGTCGCACGATCCGAGCAAGCCCGCGTGGCCCGGCCAGCAACCGACGTCGTTCGATCCGATGACCGGTCAGCCCATCTACGCCGCGCCTCAGCAGCAGCAGCAGCCGCAGTATCCACAGCAGCCGCAGTACGGGCAGCAACCTCAGTATCCGCAGCAGCCGCAAGCGCCGCAGCAGTGGCAGCCGTCGGCGCAGCAGCCGTACCCGCCGCAGCAGCCGCCGCAGCAGCAATACGGCCAGCAACCTCAGTATCCGCAGCAGCCACAGCAGCCGCAGCAATACGGCCAGCAACCGCAGCAGCCATACGGTCAGCAACCGTACGGCGGACAGCAGCAACCGTATCCGCAGCAGCCGCCGCCTCCGCAGCAAGGTGCGCCGTGGCAACAGCAACCGCAGCAGCAACAGTACGGGCAGCAGGGCGGCTATCCGCAGGCGCCGAGCTTCCAGCAAGGCGGGCCGCAGCGCGACGAGGATGACGACGACGACGACGGTGGTCTGCGCGGCACCGCGAACGCGACCGTCAATCAGTCCGATCGCATCCGCTTCATCAAGCTGACGTACATCCACTTGCTCGGCGCGATCGTCGTGTTCGCGGGCCTACTCTGGTGCTTCTTCCACATCCCGTTCCTGATCAAGCACGTCACGTTCCCGATCTCGGACTTCGCCGTCGGAATCACGAAGTACGTTCCGCGCTGGCACTGGGGCGTCGTCCTCGGCGTGTTCATGGTCGTGAGCTGGGTCGCCGATTACTGGGCGAGCCACACGACGTCGCGACCGCTGCAGTACGTCGGGCTCGCTCTGTACGTCCTGGCCGAGGCGCTGATCTTCATCCCACTGTTGCTGATCGTCGTGATCGTCAGCCAGAGCATCGTCGCCAAGGGCGGCGGTAACCCGAACATCATCCGCGACGCGGCGTTCACCACACTCGGCGTGTTCGGGGTGCTCACGGCGTCGGTGCTGTTCTCGAAGAAGGACTTCTCGTTCCTGCGTAGCGGGCTCGCGATCGCGAGCGGCGCGGCGATGATGCTGATCGTTCTCTCGCTCGTGTTCGGCTTCAACCTCGGCATCGTCTTCGCCGTCGCGATGGTGCTGCTCGCGGCGGGGTACATCCTCTATCAGACCTCGCAGGTGCTCGCGCACTACCACACCGAGAACTACGTGGCGGCCGCGCTCGCGCTGTTCTCGTCGATCGCGCTGATGTTCTGGTACATCATCCAGATCTTCCTGCGCGCTCGCGCGGGCAACGACTGATGCGCGCCGGCCTGCTGATCCTGGCGTTCGCCTTCGCGGGCTGCACGATCAAGCAGGCCCCGCCGCCGCCTGGCTACTATCCGAAGCCGGCGTACTCGAACGCGCCGCGTGCGCCTACCGAATACGATCCGCTCGCGGGCGAGTACGGAGGCGCGGCGTATGGAGCGGGCTACACCGATCCGTACGCTCCGTTTGGTGGCGCGCCCGATCGCAAGGATCGGCAATTCACGTTCAACGGTCACGCGGCGACACCGCAAGACTTGCAGACGCTCGCGCAGATCGAGCGCTGGTACGGACGGCCCGCGCCCGAAGGCGACTACTGGTACGACGCGAAGAGCGGCGCTGCCGGTGCGTGGGGCGGACCGACGCTCGGCTTCTTGAGTGCTGGACTGGCGCTCGGTGGACCATTGCCGCCGAACGCGTCCGGTGGCGGCAACGGCCAGCTCACGGGCGTGTTCGTCA
>DATHEN010001065.1:0-5298 GCA_035318565.1 Polyangiaceae bacterium | reverse complement strand
CGAAGGCGGAGCCCGTGAGAGCCAGTTTCGAGATGCCGAAGTCCAGCACCTTCACCACGTCGATACCCTGCGAGCGGCGCGCGAGAAACAGGTTCTCGGGCTTGATGTCCCGATGCACGATGCCGAGCGCATGCGCAGCCGCCAAGGCTTCGCACACCTGCATGACGTATTCGACTGCTACTTTGACGGGGAGCGCGCCGCGCGTCTCGAGAACCGCGGAGAGGTCCTCACCCTCGAGATGCTCCATCACGATGAACGGAGCGCCATCGGGCAGCGTCCCGACATCGAACACACGCGCTACGTATTCGCTCTTGATCTTCGCCGACGCGCGCGCCTCACGCGCGAAGCGCGCCACGAGCTCCGGATTCTTCAGTGCCTCCGGCCGCAAGAACTTGAGCGCGACCACTTCGCCGAGCTCGAGGTGTCGAGCCGCGACGACGAAGCCCATGCCACCGTCCCCCAAGAGGCCCAGGACTTCGTACTTACCACCGACGATGCTGCCTTCGCGCAGCGCCGACGTGGACGGCGCCGGGCCAGAGACCGGGCCTTCACCACCCAGGTGAGGATGAACCGGATTTTTGGACACGGTTCGACGCGTGCCGCTCGGTTTGGGCGGGGGCATCTGGGGACGTGGATTTGAGTTCGCCAAAGCCTTGCCTTTTTCTGCAGTGTCCATACGGGCGCCAGAGACGAGAGGTTTAGAAGGAACGGGTCCAGATTCGCACTGTGGAGCTCAGCCCGTGGCGGGCGCCTCCGGCACTAGATGCGTTGGCACGACGCAGCCACTTCGCGACCACGAATCTTGCCGTCATTCTCTCCAACCTTATACCATGTTTTGCGCGACCAAACTGCTTGGGGAAGTTCCGCACAAGGTGCGTTGCTGGCGCGTGAGCTCATGAGTTTCGTGCGGAGCCGCACACTTGCATAACTGCGTTAGCTATGTGAAGCCGTGTAGTCCCTTGTGGGTGAGGGACAGACCAAAGCGCAAGTGGACTTGCTCCGTCAAGCTGCTGTACAACAAGACCGATCGTGTCAGGGGTTGGCGCTCGCACTGTAAGCGGGCGTTAAGGCGATATTTTCTACTGAAAAGGGTAACCGCGTTTCAATGAAGCACCCGCGGCTCTGTATCGCGTTCGGGTTCGGCGTGGCGACAGCCATTGCCGCATGTAACTCGCTGCTCGGCTTGGATGATCTCGAGGTGGGCGCTCAAGACGGCGGCGGCGGCGGCAGCAGCGGCAGCAGCGGCGGCGGCGGCAGCAGCGGCGACGCTTCCCCCAGCTGCTCGGCTGAGTGCACGAACCAAGCTTGTACCGACCGTGCCACACAGTCGGCGAATCGAGCAGATGGCGGTGTCGTTCCCGCAATGTGCGTGAAACAAACCTGCGAATGCGTCGAGCTTTTCACGAACGAGTGTCAGACGGTCACAGGCGATTACCTGAACGACAACGCGGTTCTGATCGGCTCGCTGTTTCAAACGGCCGGCCCGCAAGCGAATACGAACCTCGCGCGGCAGCGCGGCGCCATCTTGGCGGTCAACCAAATCAACCAGGCAGCCGGCGGGATTCCGCAAGGGAACACTTCCGCGGGCGCGCGCCCACTCGTGATGTTGTCCTGCAACGCGTACGTGAGCGTCAACGCGGACGCCGGAGTCACCACGGAAAATGCCGGTCTCTTGCCGGCCGCCAGGCACCTGGTGAACGAGCTGCACGTCCCGGCCATCGTGGGCCCGAATACGAGTCAAGACACGCTCGACGTTTCCCAAAAAGTGACGATACCCGGCGGTACGCTGGTGGTCTCACCGAGCGCACTGGCGGATAGCATCACCGGCCTGACCGATGACGACCTGACCTGGCTGATGGTGCCATCCGACGTACAGCGCAAGCCGCTGATGATCGAGCCTGCAATAGTCAGCCCTGCCAACCCCGTGCCCGTCGGACAAATCAAAGCAATCGAGGCACAACTCAACGCTCTACGAGCCCCCTCACCACCGCCCGTCAAGCTCGGGATTGTGTACCGGGACGACGCGCTCGGCGTAGGTACGAACACGTCGCTCAACACGCTAGTCCTGAACGACATGTCCATTGCGCAGCAGCTCGCGACCAACATCCAGGTCAAGCCGTACAAACCCGCTCTAGCGGCGGATACGAGCCGCATCGTCGATGAGCTGGTGGCCTTTGCTCCAGATATCGTCGTGCTGGCCGGGACGGCAGAAGTCGTAACGCAGGTGCTCATTCCATTGGAAAAGGAACTGGAAATTGCGTTGGTTCCGATGCGGCCGTACTACGTTTTGATTGACTCCGGCCGCGTACCAGAGCTGCGCGAAGCCACGAAGCTCAGTCCAATGCCGGATACTCTGCGGGTTCCGGATCCCGAGGGTTTGCGAAAGCGTGTCCGCGGCACGGGCATCACACCCGGTACGTCTCAGGGCATCTTTGACCAATTTCGCATCGACTATTCGACCGCCTATCCAAACAACGCGGCCGAAGCTCTGAACACCGGCGTCGCCTCTTCGTACGACGCCACCTATGCGATCGCCTACGGGCTCGCGGCGAGCAAAGATCTCGCGCTCACCGGAAAGAATGTTGCCACTGGACTGCGCCAGCTCGCTGGTGGCACGAACACCTTCGATGTGGGCCGCACGTCGCTGCTGCAGGCTTTCCAGATCCTGGCCGAGGGCGAGAAGGTGAATGTAGTCGGTACATTCGGCCCGTTCGCCTGGAACGAAAAAGGCGCCGTACTCGGCGGTACGCTCGAAGTTTGGTGTGTCGACAGCGATGCCACTCGCTCGTACGTGAGTGCGGGACTCACGTACGACCTGCTCTCGAGGGGGCCATCCGGTGCCATTGACCCAGCAAAGTGCGACTGGTGAGAGGGCACCGCTGATTCACTTCGTGATGAAGTCACGACAACTCAGCTAAAGACTTTCTCGGAGTTGTCGTAATCTCCGACGAGGGAGCGCGAGCCCAGAACGATCCTGGCACGCGGAGCAACAATAAAACAATGGCGGCATCCGAGGGTAATTCAGGACGCAAGCCGAAAGCGCTGCCACGACCTCAGGCTCCGGAGAGCGGCCTCGTTCCCGTATCCCAGGGATCCGGTCCAGCACCGAATCCATTTCACGCACGCAAGGTGATCGCCGGCAAGTACGAGATCATCGAGCCGATCGGAGACGGCGGCATGGGCTTCGTGCTGGCCGCGCGGCATCTCGAGCTGGGCGAAACGGTGGCGCTCAAATTTCTGAGACCCGAAGCCCTGAAGAACCCGGAGATCGTCGCACGCTTTTCGCGCGAAGCGCGCGCCGCCGCGCGCATCAAGAGCGAGTACGTGGCACGCGTGTTCGACGTCGGCAGCTTGCCCGACGGCTCGCCCTTCATCGTGATGGAGTACCTGGCGGGCGAAGACCTGTGCACCGTCGTCGAAAAGCGCGGCGCACTGCCGTACAAACTCGCCGTCGAATACGTGATGCAGACCTGCGAAGCGCTCGCCGCAGCGCACTCGCTCGGCATCATTCATCGTGACATCAAGCCCGAGAACTTGTTTCTGGCACGCCGCCCGCAGGGGATGGATATCGTCAAGGTTCTCGACTTCGGCGTGTCCAAAGTGGCGCTCACCGGCTCCGCCTTCGAAACGGACCTGCCGCTGATTCGCACGATGATGCCCATGGGATCGCCGGTGTACATGTCTCCGGAGCAAATCCGCGCTTCCCACGAGATCGACGCGCGCAGCGACATCTGGTCGCTCGGCTGTGTCCTGTACGAGCTGCTCACCGGCGCGACTGCATTCGACGCGCCCTCCATCACGCAGCTCAGCGCGATCATCCTGGAGAAGAATCCCACGCCGGTTCGCGAGCTCGCGCCGACCACGCCCGAGGAGCTCGCTCGGATCGTCAACCGCTGCTTGCAGAAGAATCCCGAAGATCGTTATCAGAACGTCGCCGAGCTCGCGATTGCGCTTTACCCGTTTGCGCCGCGGCGCGCGCGGCTCTCCGCCGAGCGCTGCAGCTACATGTTGCGCCGGGATTCGAAGGCACCGCAAGACTTCGAGCTACTCAGCGTCGCACCGCCCGCCGATGCCATGCCCGCGCTGAACATGGAACAGATCAGCCCCGTCGAGGTGCTGCCCGAAACGTTGATGCCGGAAGACGTCGAACCGATCACCGACTTCAGACCCACCGCAAAGCGGCGGCGCACGCTGATTGCCGGCGTCGCCCTGCTGGCGCTCGGCGCCGCTGCGTGGGTTCTCTTGTCGTCGAGCGGTGCACCAGCTCCGAGTGCGAATCTGGCGCCGCAGGACCAGAATGAAATTGCGAGCGCCGTTCCCCCCGCCGCGCCGGAGCAGCCCACACCAAGGCAGACACCCGAGCCCGGGCAAGCAGCCCGCGCGAACGAGAACACGCCACAGAACGCCGCGACGGCGAGCGCAGCGGGCGCGGAGACCACTCGCAAGAGCCGCGGCGCGGCACGCAGCACTCCGCGTAGAACGGCTCCGGCAACGCCCAGCCGCACGAGCTCGCGCAGCCGCGCCGTCACTCGTCAGAACGACGACGTGGACGTCGGCTTCTGAGTGCGCCCCTAAGCTCAACCCACTGACGACAACGCGGCCGGCGGCGGGCGCCAGAACCAGAGCGCCAAGCCGGCCGTGATCCATTGCACGGCGACGATCAACGTCACGCAGCCGAGCCAGCCGCCGCTGCGGAATGCGAAGCCAGGCGCCGTGGCGCCCACGGTTCCGCCCAGGTAGTACACGGCTACGTAGATGCCGGCCGCCCCGGAGCGCGCGCGCCCCGCGCTGGTAGCGACGTAGCTGTTCGCTGCGGATTGGCACACGAAGATCCCGGCGGCGCAGAGCGCGAGACCGCTGAGCACGGCGGCCAAGCTCGAGATCAACGTGAGCAGCACGCCCGCGCTCGCGAGCAGCATCGCAACCGCCAGCACGGCGCGCGTGCCCAGGCGATCGAGCCAGCGGCCCGCGACCGGCGTCACGATCGCGCCCGCCAGGTACACGAAGAAGATCGAGCCGAGCGCGACGGTACCGAGACGGAAGGGCGGCGCCGCCAAATGAAAGTTCACGTACGTGAAGACCCCGACGATCGAAAATAGAATATTGAAACCCACGACGTATCCCGCCAGAAGGCGTGGGTTCCGGAGATGCACCAGGGCCGCGCGCAACGAGGACGCGATGCTTTGCTCGCGTACGAAGTGCTGCGAGCTCGGTAGCAACATCCAGACGCCTCCGGCTGCCAGCAGGTTCAGCACACCGAGCACGAGAAACGCGCCCTGCCAGCCGAGCCGCGCCGCC
>DATHEN010001064.1:0-4001 GCA_035318565.1 Polyangiaceae bacterium | reverse complement strand
CTCGGCCAAACCCTGGGAGCTCATCGAAGCCGACATTCTGGAAGCGAAGAAAGCCGGCCCACGCTTCCGGCGCGCGTTCTTGTGTGACGGAGATGCACTGATCCTCGGCGCCGCGAAGCTCGTACGCATTCTGGGGAGCATTCGCGAGCACCTGCCGTGGGTGGAGCGAGTCGGGGTCTATGGCGACACCCGCAGTGTGGGCAAAAAGAGCGTGGACGAGCTCCGGCAGCTCTGCGAGCTCGGGCTGGGCATCGTGTATCACGGCGTGGAATCCGGCTCGGACGAAGTGCTGCGTCTCATCGACAAGGGCGGCACCCGCGATCAGTGCGCGGACACGGCTCGAAAACTGCGTGAGTCCGGCATCGCCCACTCCGTGATGGTCCTGCTGGGAGTCGGTGGCACCCGGCTGAGCGAAGAGCACGCTCGAGACACGGCGAGCCTACTGACGGAAATGGATCCGCCCTACGTGGGAGCGTTGACCACCACGGTCGTCCCCGGCACGCCGCTGGCCGCGGCACAGGCGGGCGGGGACTTCGTGCTACCGGACAAGTTTCGCATGCTCGAAGAGCTGCAAGTGATCGTGAAGGATAGCCACTTTTCGCAGTGTCGCTTCTCCGCCAATCACGCCAGCAACTATCTGCCGCTCACCTGCGAGCTCCCGCGCGAGCGCGACGAGCTGCTCGGCATTTTGCAAGGCGTACTCCAGCGCCGGGATGAGCGTGTGCTCAAACCAGAGCTCCTGCGCGGGCTCTAGGCGCGCCAGATGGCGGCGATACGCATGCGCCGCGTCGGGCGTCAGTTCAGTGAACGCTGGATTTTGCGCGACTTCGATCTCGAGGTTCCGGAGGGCCAGACACTGGCGCTGATCGGACCGAGCGGCTCGGGCAAGACCACCGTGCTGCGGCTGATCAATCGCTTGCTCGAGTGCAGCGAAGGCTCGATTCACGTGTTCGGCAGAGACGTGGCAGACGGGGACGCGGCAGAGCTCCGGCGTCGCATCGGTTACGTGATCCAGGAAATTGGCACGTTTCCTCACTACACCGTGCAGCAAAACGTGGGTGTCGTACCGGCGCTGCTCGGCTGGAGCCGCGCGCGCATCCAAGCGCGTGTGCACGAGCTCCTCGATCTCGTGGGTTTGCCGCCCGCCGAGTTCGCTGGACGTTATCCGCACCAGCTGTCCGGCGGGCAGCGGCAACGCGTGGGCTTCGCGCGGGCGCTCGCGGCCGATCCACCGCTGGTGCTGTTCGACGAGCCGTTCGCTGCGCTCGATCTACCCACCCGCGAGTCGCTACAGGACGAATTCCGCAGGCTCGCGCAGAGCCTCCGCAAGACGTTCGTGGTCGTGACCCACGACATCTTCGAGGCCGTGCGCATCGCAGAGCGCATCGTCGTGCTGCACGAGGGACGCTGCGTGCGCGATGCAGCCCCGCGCGATCTGGTGCGGAGTCCGGGGGATGCCGTGGTCGAAGCGCTGCTCGGACCACACCGCTACCAGCTCGAGCTCATGACGACGACGCTCGGCGAAGCCTCGGCTGGACCCACGAGCGGAAGCGCGGCTCGCGGCTCGGTAATCGAGCTCCCCGATCATGTCTCGGTCTGGGAAGCGCTTTCGCGCCTGAGCAGCTCGCAGGCGGGCGCCGTGCGCGTGAACGCTGCCTCCGGCGCGCGCGTGCTGTCCCGCGAGCAACTTCTGCGAGGCGCAGACTGACGTGCCGATCGATACGCAGCTGATCCTCTCCGCCATACTCGAGCACGTAGCGCTCACGCTCACGTCCGTGACGCTCGCGGTCGCGCTCGGTGTCCCGCTCGGCGTGTATCTAGCGCGGCACCGCTTCTTGTCCGGCCCCGCGCTCGCCATCGTAGGGGTGATCCAGACGGTACCGAGCCCTGCGCTGCTCGGCCTGATGATCCCGCTCTTCGGCATCGGCAAGAAGCCCGCGTTGGTCGCGCTCTTCGCCTACGCGCTCTTGCCGATCGTGGCGAGCACGTTCAGCGCGCTCGACTCGCTGGACCGCGCTGCGCTGGAAGCGGCGCGCGGCATGGGCATGCGGCCCACGCAAATCTTGACGAAAGTCGCGCTTCCGCTCGGACTGCCGGTGGTGATGCGCGGCATTCGCGTCTCGACCGTGATCAACGTCGGCGTGGCCACGCTGGGGGCGCTGATCGGTGCGGGCGGCCTCGGTACGTTCATCTTCCGCGGCATCGCGCTCGTGGACACGCCGACGATTCTGACCGGTGCCGTGCCCGCGGCAGTGCTGGCCTTGTTGTTCGATGGCGGCTTGGCCCTCCTCGAGCGCGTGCTCGTCCCCCGCGGGTTGCGCAAACAGTGAGCCTGAGTATGCGTTTCAAAGCGGCGGCGGGATTGCTGGTGTTCGTGCTCGCGGCAGCCGGCTTGCTGCGGCTCGCGTTCTTCGTCATCGACGCGCAGAGTGACACGCAGAGCCGCATCAGCATCGGCTCCAAGGCGGACACCGAGGGACTCTTGCTGGCCGAGATCATGGCGCAGCTCATCGAGCACGACACCCACCTGAAAGTCGTGCGCCGCACACAGCTCGGCGGGACGCACATCTGCTTTCACGCTCTGCTCGCCGGCGAAATCGACGTGTACCCCGAATACACGGGCACGGCGCTGATCGCGATCCTGAATCGCCCCGTCGAGTCCGATCCGACCCGCACCTATCTCGAGGTGCGGCGCGGTCTCGCCGACGGCTACGGGCTCGAGATGCTCCGGCCCATGGCGTTCAACAACACGTACGCGCTCGCCATGAGCGATCGACGCGCGAGCGAGCTCGGGATCCGGAAAATTTCGGACCTGGTGCGGCATCGCGACCTGCGCGCCGGCTTTCCCGCGGAGTTTCTCGGCCGCCGCGACGGCTATCCAGGCCTGGCCGAAACGTACGATCTGCATTTCTCACGGGAGCCCGTGAGCCTGGAAGCGGGGCTCATGTACGACGCCGTGGCACAAGGCAAGCTGGACGTGATCGCCGCGTACGCGACCGACGGCCGCATCGCGAAATTCTCGCTGCGTGTGCTCGAGGATGACCGGCGCTTCTTCCCGCCGTATCAGGCCGCACCGCTGCTCGGAAAGATGGCAGACGCTGCGCAAAAGCGCGCCGTACGCTCGGCGTTGGAGCGCCTCGCAGGACGCCTCAGTGACGCGGAAGTCCGCAGGCTGAATGCGCTCATCGAGCTCGAACATCGCAAGGTGAGCGACGTGGCGCGAGAAGCCGTGCACGCGCTGCTCAGCGCCGAAACGCGGCGTTGAGCAGCTATTTCTCGCCCGTCACGTGCACGACCAGATGCCGCTCGTGCGGCCGCTGCCGGTGTTCCCACAGGTAAATGCCCTGCCACGTGCCGAGCGCCAGGCGACCCGCGCTGATGGGAATGACTTCCGAGCTGCGCGTCACCGCCGAACGAGCATGAGCCGGCATGTCGTCGGGCCCCTCGTCGTCGTGTTCCCAGTTACGCGATTCGGGCGCGAGCTCGCCAAGCCAGCGCGTGAGGTCGCGCAGCACGGCGGGATCGGCGTTTTCCTGGATCACGAGGCTCGCCGAGGTGTGCTGCACGAACAGCGTGCACAGACCGGTGCGTACACCCGAGCGCTCGACGATCCGCTGAATCTCGGCGGTTACGTTCACGAGTGCGCGGCCGGGGGTGCGCACTCTGAGGTTCTCTTGATGCATCATGGCGACGCGCCAGGTGTTATCACCTCCGGGGCGATTCCGGGCGGACTCAGCGCGCGCTGCTGCCCATCTCTCCGATGCAGACGCCGAAGCCGCGCGGCAAGTTCGCGGACGCCTGGCATTTGCCCACGCTGCAGCTGTCCTCCAGGGCTGTCGGACACAGCTTCAGGCACGTGAGCGTGGCCTGCGAGCAGATGTGATCCCACGCACAGGGGCAGTCTTCACCCACCTTGCCCTTGCCCGGCTCGATGCAGCTCGTCGTGCCATCCGCTCGCACCACGCCGCACGCCGTCGCCGGGTCTTCACAGGTGCACAATC
>DATHEN010001063.1:0-3158 GCA_035318565.1 Polyangiaceae bacterium | reverse complement strand
GGGCAAGCGCAGGGGCGCAGGCGGCGTATTCTGGGAAACACGGGAGGGCTTCTGGGTGCTGCTCGACGGCATGCGTGTGCTCGAGCCGCGTACGTCTTTTCCGAGCTTCGCAACGGGCGACCGCAAGTGGATCGATATCTCGATCAATCAGCAGGCACTCGTCGCGTACAGCGGCAAAAAGCCGATGTACGCCACGCTCGTCAGCACGGGCCGGAGCGGCATGGCCGACCCGGAGAAGACCGACGCCACCGTGCGCGGCACGTTCATGATTTATCAAAAGGACGTGAGCTCCACCATGGACGGTGAAGAGGACCGCAGCGACGGCTACGCGTTACAGGACGTGCCGTTCGTGCAGTACTTTCACAAGGGTTACGCGCTGCACGGAGCGTACTGGCACGACGAGTTCGGCAAGATGCGCAGCCATGGTTGCGTCAACCTCGCGCCGCGCGACGCCGCCTGGCTCTTCGAATTCACCGACCCCAGCGTTCCACCCGATTGGCACGGCGTGCTGAACAAGCAACGCGGCACGGTAGTATTCATACGTCCTTGAGCCCATCTCACTGCGCGAGATGGGTGCTCATCGTGACTTTGTCATCGAGAGGCTCTGCCCCTCGCCCCGCTGAAATGAATTTTGACCATTCATCACGAGTCGCGTGTGCCGCGAGAGTTGCGTGGAAACGTGTCTACCCTGCCGCATGCGGGATGATGTATCGAAGGCTGGAGCGCTGAAGCAGCGTCGGTTGCTCGCGCGGGGGTTTGCTCATTCCAGACGATCAATAACGTAAAATCGGCATTTCATTCGCGATCGTCCAGACAGCGCGACCCCCCGCGGGCCAGCGCGGACCTCAGCGCCGTGAAGCTCGGGGGATGCGGGTGTCCCCCTCGACACCGCGCATCTTTTACGTCACTTCGCCGGCAAGGCGAGCTTTACGAGCGTGCCCAGAATCCTTCGACACTGCGCTTCAAAGGGCCCGCTCGAGCGCGGTGACGTATCCGTGCACCTGAGCCGCTTGCAGCGCGGAGTAGCTCTCGCCCACGAGGCCTGCTCTACTCGGCCAGCGCGCGGTGCACGGCCTGGATGCACACGGAGCCTTCGCCGACTCCGGAAGCCACGCGTTTGACGCTGTTCGCGCGCACGTCGCCCACCGCGAACACCTTGGCGCGGCTGGTTTCGAAGGGGAAACGCGGCCTCTCGCCGTTCAGGTGCGCTTGTACGTCCACGCCCGTGAGCACGAAGCCCTTCTCGTCGAGCTTCAGGCAGCCCTTGAGCCACTCGGTGTTCGGCCGGGCGCCGATCATCGAGAACACGTGACGGATCGGCGACGTGGTGCGCTCGCCCGTTGCATCGTTCAGCCATGTGACCTCTTCGAGTGAAGTGTCGCCCGCCAGGCCGACGATGCGCGTGTGCGCGTGCAGCGTGATGTTGGGTGTCTCTTCGATGCGACGGATCAGGTAGCGCGACATGGTGGCGGCCAAGCCGGCGCCGCGCACCAGGATGTGCACGTGCCGGGACGACCCGGACAGGAACGTGGCGGCCTGTCCCGCCGAGTTGCCACCGCCGATCACGATGACTTCGTCGGATTCGCAGCGCTGCGCTTCGATGAACGTGGCGCCGTAGTAAACCCCAGTGCCTTCGAAACGCGCCAGGTTGGGCACGTCGAGCTTGCCGTATTCGGCGCCGGTGGCGATCACCACCGAACGCGTGCGCACGACCTCACCGCCATCCAGCTCGACCGCCAGACAGCCGTCGTCACAATGCAAGCGAGTGACCCCGCGCGCGACCGCAAACGCGGCGCCGAACTTTTCAGCCTGGGTGAGCGCGCGCTGCGCCAGCGCTTGTCCGGAGATGCCGGTGGGAAAGCCGAGATAGTTTTCGATCTTGGAGCTCGAGCCCGCCTGCCCGCCCGGCGCCGTGGCTTCGATGACGAGCGTGTCCAGGCCTTCGGAGCTGGCGTACACCGCCGCCGCCAGACCCGCGGGACCGGCACCGACGACGACCACGTCCCGGACGCTTTCTGGATTCAGCGCAGCGTTGAAGCCCAGGCAGTCGGCGAGCTCGGCATTGGTCGGATTGCGGAGCACCTTCTCGCCGCGGCAGACCACGATCGGGATATCGCTCACCGTGAGGTGCAGGTTATCCAGACAAGATTGCACGTCGGGCGAGCGATCCACGTCCACGTAGCGGTGGGGATGCGCGTTGCGGGTCAGAAATTCCTGTATCCGCAGCGTGGCGGCCGAATGCCGCGAGCCGATCACGATCACGTCGCCGAACTCGCTGGCAAAGAGGCCCATGCGCCGCAAGATGAACGCGCGCATGAACACTTCACTGAGCTCCGAGTCCGTCTGGAGCAATGTTTGCAGGCCGCGCGGTTCGAGGCGCAGCACGCGCGTCGGTTCGGTGGCGCGGCCGCGCACCAGCGCCCGGCGGTTGGCGAGCAGCGAGATTTCGCCCGTGAACTCGCGCGGGCCGTGCACGGTGATTTGCTCCTCTCGATCTTCGTGCACGTGTACGATTTCCACGGCACCTTCCAGGATGACGTTCAAAGCGACGTCCCGTTCCCCTTCGTCGAACAGGACCTCTCCGGCAGCGAACTCACGCTCTTTGGCGACGCGGGCGACGCGGGCGACCTGGGCGGGCGTCAGCGCCGGGAACATTTGCGCGCGCCGCGAGCGCATCTCGTCCGGCGAGGGAACTACACTAGTGGTCACGTTGAAGAACCTCGAGCTCGAGTGAGCACGCAGTCGAGCACATCGGGGCGTTCGGTCAAGCTACTCGCTGGTGAACTGCACCGTGAAAGCGACCCGTGCCGGCTTCGAGTCGCTCGCAGGTTCGAACTGTGCGGCCCTCACACGCGCCTCGACGCACGCCACGAGCGCTGCCGGCAGTGCACCCTTCGGCGTAGCCTTCGCGGTCGTCACGCTGCCACCCGGCTCGATGCTTGCGCTGACCTTCACGCTGCCGGTGACCTCGGGATTTTGAGTCAACGCGCGGTTGTAACAAGCACGAAACGAAGCGCGCATGCCGGCCACGACCCGCGCTGCGCTCACGATCGATTCGGGCGTCTCCACGGCGCCGATCTGCGCCATACCCCGCAGACTCGGGATTTCTTCGACCGGTGCGAGCCGATTGCGCAAGCTTTGATCGAGCGCTTCGTTCG
>DATHEN010001062.1:0-5791 GCA_035318565.1 Polyangiaceae bacterium | reverse complement strand
GATCTCGAGCGGAGCGCCGGCTTCAGCGCCGGTAATGAGCGTGTTCTCGGCTCGGCTCGCGCGGATCGGTGGGTGCTCGATGTCCGGCAGCAGGAACGGCCGATCCAGTCCGGAGAAGATCTGCTGCAACGCATCCACCAGCCCCGGGTCGGACCGATAGTTCGTGGTCAGAGTGAAGCGCCGCTCGGGGGGCGTCCGGCGCTTGGCGGTCGTGTATGCGAAGATGTCCGCGCCACGAAAGCCATAGATGGCTTGCTTGGGATCCCCGATCAAGAGCAGCGCCGTGTCTTCGCCATGCCGCGTGCGGCCGTAGATCGCCTCGAAGATGGCGTACTGCGTGGGGTCGGTGTCCTGGAATTCGTCGATCAAGGCTACGGGAAAACGGCGACGAATGCTGGTCGCGAGTGAAGCGGCATGCGGCCCCTGCAGAGCGCCGTGAAGCAGCTCGAGCAGGTCGTCGAAGCTCACCACGCTCCGCGCGGCCTTGCGGCGCGGCAGCTCGGCGCGCACGTACGCCACGAGCTTTTCGCGAAAGCCGGCGAGCAACGCCTGCTCGGAATCGACGCCGTCCGGAACAGCTCCGGCATGTCCGGCGCCGAGCACCCGCAAGCGGGGATGGCGAGTCACGAGATCGACGAGGTTTCTGCACTTGCCGGGCGTGACTTTGTGCGCAGCCAAGAGCTCGATGACCTCGCGCGGAGCAGCGTTGAGCTCGCGCGCCCAAAAATCCGCCATGACTTCGTCCTGGAGCAGCGAGTCGTCCGCCAAGAGCTCCGCGTCGAACTGTGCGCGCGTCTCGAAGGCGTGGTCGGCCAGGAGTTTGTGGCAAAAGCCGTGAATCGTGAAAATGGATGCCTGATCGATGTTGGTGAGAGCCAGGCGCAGGCGGCCGGCATCGAGCTGGCGCGTGCCGGCTTCGAGCCGCGGCTGGAACAGCTCGGCGAAATCGGCGTCTCCTGCGCCGCCTGTGCCGACGTGGCGGAGCGCGGCTTCCACCCGCTGGCGAATTCGATCCTTCAGCTCCAAAGTTGCGGCTTCGGTGAAGGTGAGCACCAGAATTCGCTCCACCGAGAGCGCTCGCTCCACGAGCAGGCGCACGAAGAGCGTGGATATGGCGTGTGTCTTGCCGGTGCCGGCGCTGGCTTCGACGAGAGCGGTGCCCGAGAGGGGGAGTGTGTGAAAGCGAAACGGCTGCATGCGCGGTTATAGAGTGCCGAATGTTGCTACGCGGGCCTCGTCAGATGCGCGAGCAAGGGCGCAAACACGGCCTCGGCGAGTGCCTCGAAGCCGAGCTCTGGAGGAACTGGAAACGGCGCTTGCGCGCCCGGCTCGTATATCTCACCGAACACGCGCTGGAGGTGTGGCTCCGTGACCTCGCCGAGCAGCTCTCCGGTGGCGCCGGTCTGTCGCCACGAGGCGGTCGCCGCAATGAGAGCGCGCTCGCGGTCTTGCTTCTGGTGCAGCTTGAAGGCGTATTCGAAACTGCTCTTCGGAAACAGCAGCAACGGCTGAGAGCAGCCCTTGCGATAGAGGTCGACCAGGCGGACGAGCTCACGCTGGGGATCTTGGACCTCTCCGAACTCGAACGACTCGAAGGGCTCTTGCACTCTGCTCTCCCGCGGGCGGCCGATGAGCACCGTGCGCGGAACCGCCGCCGGCTCGGCCGAGCACAGCGCGAGATGACGAATCCAGGCGTTGAGTAGGTGTTTTCCGCTGACGCGCGAGTACTGAGCCAAGATTTGCCCGGCTGCCCAGCGCTCGCCGAGCACACCGCTCAGGCGTACGGGGCCCGGCAGCGTGACGTCGACCGCCACGCTCGGCAAAGGCTTGCCGCCGGCGAGAGCGAGCACTCGCTGCGCGATCGGTTCCGCATTTTGCAGAAGGACGTCGTGGATGAAGCGGCCGGGGGAGCCGAGTGGCAACTCACCGGACGCGCGAACGAGCTCGTAGCTGCTGGTTCGAACCGGATCCAGCTCGAGCGCGAGCAGGGCACGGCCAATCGACCATTCGTCGAGCTTGCTGAGCTCCCAGGGTTCGCGGTCGGGAATGTCGATCTCGTGCTCGCTCAAGTAGACGTGGAGCCGGCGGTTCAGCAAGTAGCGCACGGGCCCTTCGAAGAAGCGCAAGAGCTCGCCGAGGGCGATCAGCGGCTCCGTTACCGGCGCTTCTGGGTCGGGGAGTGGAGCATCAATCAGCGGTGCAGCTTGCTCGGTTTCGGCACGCAGACTGCGCGCGCCTTCGCAGTAGCTGGCCCGGTAGCTGAACAGTCGCGGATCGGTGCCGTCGAAGTAGCGCACGCTGAAGGGCTGCAGCGGGTGCTCGATCCAGAGCGCTTGCCGGACGTCGCCGCCGTCTGCCAGACGCTCACTCACGTGCTCGAGGAGCTCACTCACGAGCACCGAGGGTGGCACGCGCGCGTTGTCGCGAATGCTCTGGCCCGTGAATAGAATCAGCAGCCGCCGGCGCGCCGACACCAAGGCTTCCAGAAACAGGTAACGATCGTCGTCGCGGCGCGAGCGATCTCCGGTCCGGGTGACCCCGCCGGTGTCCTGGCTCGTGCGGGTCAAATCGAAGTCGATGAATGTGTCGCGCCGCGGGAACGATTCTTCGTTCATGCCGAGCAGACACACCACTTTGAAGGGGATGCTGCGCATCGGCACCAGCGCAGAAAATGTCACACCCCCCGCGAGAAATCCGCGCGCGTGCTCGGTTTCATCGAGCTCTTCCTCCAAGAGCCGGGTGATCGCGGCCGTGCTCAGCTCGCCGCTGAACCCCGCCGAGCTCGCGAGCTCGCGGAGCCGTGCCAGTGCCGCGCGCACCTTTTGAGCTTGCCAGGCGTAAGGCCCTTCGAGCAGCAAGAGTTTCTCGAGAACGCTGCCCAGGGCCGTTTGCCAGTCCTCTAGCGGCCGAGCGCGGTCCAGTGTGGAGAGGGTTTCGAACAGGCGCGCGCTGAACTCGGCGAGTGTGCCGAGCAAGCTCGCGTCCTGGCCCTCGATTTCATCGTACGGAAGGACGCCGTTGAAGAGCGTTCTGCCGTGGCTCGCGGCGGCGTAACCAACGAACAGCCGAGCCAAGCCGAAGCGCCACGTGTTCGCATCGGTTTCCGGTTGGTCCTGGCGCGCACGGTGCTCGGCGTCGACACCCCAACGGATGTTGCTTTCCGTGACCCAGCGCGCGAGTTTCTCGACTTGCTCCTGGGCGAGCCCGAACTTCGCGGCCACTGGTGGCAGAGCGAGCAGGTCCAGCACCTCCGACGCCTTCGCGCGCCCGCCCACCTGCCGGAGGATGCGCAAGAACGCGTCCACGAGCGGGCTCTGGCGGTACAGCGAGCGATCGGCGATTTGATACGGGATGAAGTCTTTGTCCGAGAGATGGCGCGCGAAGACCGCCTCGATGTACGGCGCGAACGTCTCCACGTCCGGCATCATCACGATGATGTCGCGCGCCAACACGTCCGGTTCCCGACTCATGATCGCGAGGAGCTGGTCGTGCAAGACCTGCACTTGGCGCATCGGCGAGTGACAGGAGTGGAACGTCAGCGAGTCATCGCTCGGGTCTCGCGGGGCCGCCGCCGCGTTCGCGCTGCCCTGTGACTCGGCGCCGAGGTAGAGAATGTCGTTCTGGGCACGACCGAGCAGACTGCTCGCGTCCGATGCTTGGTACAGCTCGTGCTCGATGGCCGCGATACCGATGCGTTCGAGCTCCTGGCTCAGCAGCGTCTGGAAATCGGCGCCCAGCTTGCCGAGTGAAGCGAGCAGCGGATGAGTCGAGTCGAACTCTGAAAACTCCATGGGCGCGCGCTGCGCGGAGCGACGCTCGGCGGGCAGATCTGCCCAGAACTCCTGGCAGGGGGACAACAGGAACAAACGCACGTCGACCCGGCTGGCCAGAGCTCCGAGCAGGCGCACGTAAAGAGGCGGAAGAGTGGATACGCCGAACACGCACACGCGCTCCGGCAGGTTCGAAAAGCGTGCGCTGGTCGCGAGCGCCTGGTGGAAACGGGCTTCCTGCGCAGGCAAATGCGTGAGCGTCGAACGCTCGCACAGGGCGCGCCACAAGAGCGGCTGCCAGCGCTGCTCGCGCGGCAAGGAGTCGTCACCGGGATGCGTTTCCCAGGCGCGGATCAGCTCGGGCCGGTACGTGAGATATTGATCGAACGCCTGCGCGATGCGCGTGGCCAGGCCGAGCCGCTTCAAGCCTTGTGGGTCGTCGGCCAGAAAATCGCGCAAGCGTGCGAAGTCGGGATGACTCAGTTGAGCGTCGAGCTCGGCCAGAACCAGCCAGCGCAGCCCAGTGCGATCCAGCGGCGGCGCGGAGCCGGAGCTGGCACCGAGCACGGAATCCAGGGCTTGTGTGACGAAGTGCCGGGGATAGTCGAACTGCGTGTTGGCGCAGACACCGAGCCGGCGCGCGATCTCCATCATCAAGTACAGCGCCATGCCGCGGCCCTGAACCACGAAGCGTTCCGGAGCGAGCGGATTGGCGAGCGGCTCGGCGATGAACCGAATCAGCTCCGCGGTGAGGAGCTCCATGCGGTTGCTCCGGTAGATGTGAACGGTGGCCGGCATGCGTGGACGGCCGGCACTGTAGTACGTCCGCCCGGAATTCCGATTCCGGGTTGGCGTACGTCAGTAAGAAATCCAGAACCGAGGCTAGACCTATGCGTGCCGGAATGCACATGTGAGCCGAGGTACTAGCGCGCTCTAGCGCGAGGCGAAGCGCTGCGCCGGACATTGTTTTTCCCTTCGCCGAGAGGCTGTTACGGCCGGCTGTGACGCGTGCCTGTTACGTCGGTTGCAGCGCCGATCTTCCCTGTTACGGGCGGGGCGCCTGCACCCCGGGACTGCCGCAAACCTGCGGGAACGCGGCTGGTTTGGCGCAGCCCCGTGGGCGCCGTGACACGGCCGCGAGGGCGCGCTTCAGCATCCGTAGCGGATTTTCGGGTTGGCGTGCTGCTTGCGTAAGAACTTTTCCGAAGCCGCGTTGTCACGAGTGCTCGGGCGTCACTCAAGGCGCGCAACTCGGCGCACCCTTTTCCGTACACAGGAGTCATCTACACATGAAAACTCGCACCACCAAAGCTCTGATGTTCGTCGTCGCGGCCGGTTGTTTCTCCACGCTCGCGGTAGAGGCCAATGAAGCTCGCGCATGCGGCGGCGAGTGGGCGCCGGAAGTGCAGATCGACCATCGCATTCAGGGCGTAGCGCGTGCCGAGAAGATGTTCGATGCCGGCAAGGCGGACCAGGCTGCCGCAAGCGTGATTCGTATGATGCCTCACATCGCCACGCTCAAGGCGTCGCGCAGCACGTTGGTGGAGCGTGCACAACGCATCCTGGCGGTTGCGGTCGCTCGCGCAGACGGAGCATTGCCGGTGGAGCATGAAGTGCCGAGCTACGCGCAGGGTAGCTGGGTCGGCGCGAAGCAGGGACAGCGTCAGGCGAACCTGACGTGGGCGATTCAGGCGCTGCGCGAGGTGGGCGAGCTGAAGAAGGATGACCCCAGCGTGCAGACCGACCTCGCCGAGGCGCTGGCCAAGGTGCCGGAGCACCAGAACGAGGCACGCACCCTGCTCGAGAGCTTGGCCAAGCGCGATTTGGTTTCCACTCCCGAAGGCTACGCAACGCTGGCCGAGCTCCGCAGCCGTGCCGGTGACGCAAAAGGCCAGAAGCTGGCGCTCGAACGTTGCGCGGCGATGGCAAAGTCGAGCGCGGTGTGCCGCTCCGGCCAGGCACAGAGCTGATAGTCTCGATTGCTCCGTCCGAGTGCTCCAATCCCTGCGGACTCCTCTCGT
>DATHEN010001061.1:0-5792 GCA_035318565.1 Polyangiaceae bacterium | reverse complement strand
CCGCTCAAAGTGACGCCGCGTAACGTCAATGCGGCGCCGGAGTGATCATCCAACACTCGTTCGCCTGCGCACGTCTGACGAATGACGACTGCCCCTGTGCCAGAGGCCGTCAGCACGAGCGGCTTGGACGCGGTGACGTCGAGATCGCCGGCAGTGTTATTGTCGTCTTTGCCGCAACTCGAGAGCACGTATTCGCCGGGCGCGAGCTGGATCGTCACTGCAGCATTGCTGCCGTTCGCTCGCTGGATTGCCGCACGCAGCGAGCCGTCCCCCGAATCGGACGTGCTCGTCACGCCGATGGTTTGCGTCGGATCGCATGCGCTCGATCCCAGGGCGAAGACGGCGGCCCCGAAAAAAACAGAACAGCTCGAATGCGAAAGGCGGTGGATGCTCATCTCGAAACTCAATTCAAATTCGGTGCCAGCCACCGAACGCGAATCGCCGGGGATCGCACCTGATACTCTACTTGAATTTCCCGCGTCGGCAGCGATCGCAATGGATCGCGCCTCACCAAAGCGAGCCGATATTGCCGTCCCAACGAGCTCCACACCGTGCGCGCACCGTGCGCGCACGGTCTTTCATTTCGGGGGCTTTTACCGCTCCACATGTCGCGCTCGCGGCGCAGTTTGTGGAGAGTGACTATGTGGCCGTCACCTCCGAAGTGGATGACGATGTCGCATACGGCAGCTTCCTCGCCGCCGCTTCGAGAGTCGTCGCTCGGTATTCGAGCGTTTGAGCATGCTGGCGAACACCACGCGCCTGATGAGTTGCAAGACGCTCGAATTGGTAAACGGTCCCGTCACGCCACCGGCCCACATGAGACTGCGCAGCCGCGCACCGAACAATCGGCGCTTACCGAGCGCGAATCTCGAGGATCGGAACTCCGTAGTTCGTAGGCACCGGATCGCCACCATTCAGGTGCTCCAGGTACACTTGCGCGCTCGAATCCGGGATATAACGCGTGAGCCTCTCTCCCGTGCCCGACGCGCAGTCGCGCAGCGTGAGAAGCGGCCAATAAAAGCCAGGCTGAGCATCAGGCGCGATCGAAACCTCGACCCCCACGTCGCCGGCGGTGGTCACAGTCAAGGATCCTGAGCCGCCGCGGGCGCCGGCGCTCGGGTCGGACGTTTTCGCGCGCAATTCCAACTCGATCGACTTGGTGCCCAAGGTCACTGGAATGATCATTCCTATCTTGCTGCCCTGAGCTGGCGTGAGAAAGGCAACGCGGACCCGTCCTTGGAGCCGACTGATACCAGTGTCGCATCGCAGGTTCTGCTCGCCATCTTCGGACGAACAACCGGTAGCGAACGCCGCCACATGGGCGCAAACGAACGAGGCGATGAGCAGAAACCGCATCCTCGTATCGCTTATACTCGCTGCTGTCGCTCCTGCCCATCGCGCACTCACCGCGCAAGGATTGAAGGCGGCGTCGACGAGGCGGGCTAACGTTTGCTTCGATGACAAACGTGGCACTGCTAAATTTGTCATCGACGGATCTAATGAACTCGCGAGCTGGAGCGATTGACGCGCCCATCTGCAACCGTCACCCTCTCGGGACAACTGCAAGGGAGGTTGTCATGGCTATTCGATCGCGTGTTGACGAACGCAGCTCGCGCTCAGCTTGCTCTGCGCGCCTGCCGCTACATCGCGCAGCGGCGTTGATTGCTGTTTTTGCTGCTGCTGGTTGCTCGCAGGTCGAAGTGAGCGATCTCGGTACCCTGGGCGGGGCGAGCACCGCAACTGGCATCAACGACTTCGCACTAATCGTCGGAACGTCTCGCGCCTCGAATTCCGACGCAGACGTACCGGTTCAGTTTCAATCGGGTACGGCCACGCGCCTCCCCATGCTGAGCACTGATCGAAGTTGCAACAACGTCATCGTCAATCGCGCAGGCTCGATACGCGCATCGTGTCGGACGAGCGACAATCCAGAAGTTGCACATCTCGTGCTGATGAATACCGAATTTGCGAGCGACGCTGGCACGCTGCTGCCCGGATGGAGCACGTATGCAGCCGAAATCAACGATGACCTGTTCACCGTCGGCTGGGCGACGGATCCCGCCAACCCGGACCATCGGTTGCCGTGGTACGCGCTCGGCGGCTCTGGCTTCTTCCACCTTTCTACCGACCTGACCGCGAACGCTGAAGTTCTGGGTGTGAACAATCAGGAGCTCCTAGTCGGAAGTCTTCGCGCGCCATCCGGGCAAGATCTACCCGTAATTTGGGTGCTAAAGTCACCGGACTCACCTCCGCCGCAGTACAGCCCCCAGGTACTGAGCATGCCTCCGAGCTGCAAGCAGGGTCGGGCTCACGACGTCAACAATCGCAGTCTCATCGTCGGCGAGTGCGATGGCCGGCCGATAGTCTGGCTAGGTGGTAAGCCGGAAGTACTGCCGGTGCCCGCGCTAGCAGCGGGCGATTCGTCGATCGCAGTCAGCGCCATCGCAGCGAACGACGAAAACCAGATTATCGGCACTGTCGTGCATCATCGCAGCGCAGGCGACCGCGTTTCGGGTGTCGGTTGGACGCCGGAGCGCCAGCTCGTCGATCTCGGAGACGTGGAGCCGGTAGCGATTGACAACGCGGGGCTGACCGTAGGGCGACAAGGCTCGCGCGCCGTACGAATTACCTGGTGAGATCGTGCTCGAGCATCCAGAAAGGCGCGCTGAATATCCGAAGCCCGGCCGTCACCTCGTTGCCCGGCCGCTCGTGTGTATTACTTCGACTACGCATTCCGCTCCCCGCTCGCCTCGCTCTCCGTAAGAAAGTACTCGAACCTCGGTTTTTGCACGGGTCCCGGAGCGGACAGCTGGGGCGCATGGCTGACCTACATAGTTGCGTACAGTTGAGCGGGGCGGGAGCCTGGAATCGCCGCCTGTGTCGCCTCGCACGCGACGCAGGAGAGCATGAGTCCTGTGCTTGGGCCCGTCGCCGGGAGTTCGTCACAACACGCCTCCATTCAGAGCAAGTAACCGGCGCTTTGTCGCCAACTGCCTGCTCGCGCTGAGCGCCGTCACACTTCGCTGGTCGGCGAAGAAAAAAGGATTCGAACCCGGGGCGTGCACTACCATGTCGCCCTGCCCGACGGCGTGTGCACTCTCGACGGGAGCGCGGAGCGTGCCGACTTCCATCGCCTACCGAAGCTTGACGTCATCGATCTCCAAACGCTCGCGCTCAACCTACAGATGCGAGCCGCAGCGTGGCTCCGCCGCCGCGGATTGCTCCGCGACGAAGCGGATGATGCTCCCGTCGATCAAACGCCACGCGCGGCCCTCGACGCCTGCCTCGAGAGCTCGCTCGGGACCGGAGAGCTGACTACACTACCTGCAAACCGTCCCGCGCGCCGGCATCCAACAACCAAGCGCCGGTCTCGTCCAAATCGCAGCGCCGTGCCGGTCACTCGCACGGATTCGACGTGCACGCCGGGGTTACTCCTGACGATGCACCGCCACGAGTTCGCGGCGCGGGCGGCTACCGGCCCTGGGCCGAGCTCCTGCGCAGAACGTTCGCCGTCGACATCGAGACCTGCCCGAGCTGCGGCGGCCGCATGCGTCTGCTCGCTTTGGTCAACGAAGCGACGAGCCTCGCACGCTTTCTCCGCCATATGGGCGAGCCCACCGAGCCGCCGCCGCGAGCTCCGGCTCGAGACCCGCCCTTTTGGCAGAGCCGCGCCCGGCGCCGGAGTGACGACGACTTCATGCACCAATTGAGGTTGTTCGAAGAGCATTGAGGGACACAGACAAGCAGCGCATCTGACCCGGGGACGAATTCAGCCCCCCGGCAAGGCCCGAGCTCTGTCCGTCTGCCGGCGCCAGCCGCGCCAAGCGTCGTGACTGAGCGGGCGAAGGGGGGCTCGGGCGTGCCCAGTGACCCTCCGCCTCGACCCCAGCCCGCGCAGCACCCCCTTTGATTTACTTACGCGCATTCGCAGCTCGCGTCAGGCCGTCAAGGGCACGCCACCGCCGTCATCGCAGGAACATTGAAGCAGCGAGGCTGCGTCCAGCGGTAGTGCGCGCAATTCGGCGTCACCCTCCACCGGGCAATCCCGGCTTCGAGCTGCAGCTCTTGCATGTCCTCAGTGGTCAAGAGGACCGTGCAGGTACCCGTCTGGCAAAGGAGCGGCTTCTGGACAATCTTGGCGTTCCGGGCGCACCGTCGTCGATCTCGATCGCGTAGTGCACGGCCGCAGTCGCCCCTTGCCACTGGAACTGCGGCAAGCCGCCGACCGGAACGACGTCCGAGGTACTGGCGATGTCGCCGAGCCCGGGCATCGTGATCTCCGGCGAAGCCGCGCTCACGGGACCGGCTGCTACGCCACCCGCGAAATCCGCGAACGGTCGAATCCACCACTTGATCAGTCCGGCAGGCAACGCCATACGCCGTTTGCACGTTCCTGCGCCGTACGCGCAGGCGTGGTCTTCTTCGGCGCAGAAATTTTCGAAACACGGGCCAAATGCGCACTCGGAGTCTTGCGTGCAGGCAATGGCGTTTCCGCGCGCCCGCTCGCGGGGGAATTCCTCGACGAGGATATCGTAGCAAAACCCGCTCTTCACCGAGATCTTGTAGTCGTCCGCGCCCGCGATCGCTTGCCACGCGAGCGTCGCGTTCATCGCGCCTGCGTAGCTAGGCGCCGCATCGCTCGTGGTCCCGAGGCCGCGGACTGCCCATAACGCCGAAGGCACGAAGCCGCTGGTGCTCGAAGCCGCTGAGAACCGCGGGATGCCCTCGAGATACAAAAGGCGCTTCTCACGCGAAGACGAAAAGTCCAGACGGTGCGGTCCCTCGAGCGCGTACGCGGGGCCCAAGTCGAAGCGCCACATCTGGTTTGTCTGATCGGGTGTGGCACGGGTGATCACCTGATGCGGTTTGCATTGGGTGTCGTTGGGAAAAGGCAGCGTTTCGCACCTCCCGGAGTGGTCGTCGAAGGAGGTCGAGGGCCGAAGGCCGATGTCATAAGGGTCCGGGCTCAGAAGTTTTTCCCCGTTGGGCTTGGTCACTTGCAGCTTGAAGATGTGGTTGGCGTTGAACGTCCTCTCGCGAAAATAGGTGATCTTTACGGACGGGGTTCCGCTGGGGACGTGAAACCAGCGCGGGAGA
This sequence comes from Polyangiaceae bacterium, assembly GCA_035318565.1. GTDB lineage: Bacteria > Myxococcota_A > Polyangia > Polyangiales > Polyangiaceae > DATDJP01. The sequence goes on along the minus strand of DATHEN010001061.1, from coordinate 695 downwards.
TCGAGCGGATAGCGGTCACCGGCACTGACTCCGTCGCCGCTCGCACTCGACACCATCGATTTGCCGTTGCTGCTGTCGAGCAGCCGCATCCTGAAGACGGGGCGGCCCGGCGTTTCGAGCCGGACCCGGTAGATTCCGTTCGCAGGCGAAATGCTGAACGACTCGACCCAGCCGCCCGTGGTGAACCAGCTCGCGGTTCGCCGCGCGAAGTCGACGTTCTCAGGCAAAGCGAGCGAGTTGTGAAGACCGAACAAGGGAAATGCCCGGGAATCCGCACTGCCATCTGGACGGTACAGGACGACCTTGGTGTTCATCCAATCAAGCTGTTGCCAGACCGCTGGCTTATCCCGGTCCACCGGTAGCGGTGCCAACGCCCTTCCCAATCCCGAAGGCGGCTGGGTCAGGCCGGCCGTATCCCATTCGAAATCAGCCAGCATCTGGACGTTGAACGTCAGAGTCTCGTTGGCGGAGCCCTGCAACTGGATTTCCCCGGCCGTGGTCTCGGGAGGCGGGGAACGCACGACGCTCGTGTTGCCCAGAGCGTCCATCAAGTAGCCGACGTTCTCGAGAAACCAGACGCGGTTCCAGAGCCCGGCCGGGATGTGGTACCGGCCCTGCACTTTCAGCCGATCGAAGTTCCAGGCCGACACCGCCAGCGCCTGCGAAATTCCCGTTTTTTCGTAACGGTACACCGG
>DATHEN010001060.1:0-2505 GCA_035318565.1 Polyangiaceae bacterium | reverse complement strand
CACCGCCCACCGGCGGGTTTCCGGAGCTGCAACCCCCGACGCACAGGACGCTCAACAGGCCTATCGTGCTCAAAAAAAACCAACGCATGACAACTCTCCCCCGGAACGAACCGGACATTCATGCGCACGACGCGCTCGCCGTGCACCGGCTGGGAGGGTATTCGCAATCGCCCGAGGGGTGTTGCTAATTCCCCGGCCAGGCGCTCGCTACCATTGTCGCGCGAATCTTTCGGCCGCCGACAAGCCCGGCTCGGTCACGCCACCGCCCTCGCGAGCTCCGGTTTGTCGGTGCTGATCGCGCTCTTCCGCAGTGTCTCGAACTCCACCGGATCGTGCGCGCAAAAAATCTGCACTTCGCCTGCGTGCTCGCGTGCCAGTTGCACGAGACGTGCGAGGTTTCGCGTGCGCAGAGCACGGTTCGAGTCGATGATGCGCTGAAAGAGATCGAGCAGAGGCGGCGCAGCACCGCCCGCAAGCTGGTTTCTGTGAAAGTACGCATCGCCTGCGTGCAGCAGGTAGCCGCGCGGTCCCTTCACGGCGACAGCTGCGTGACCGCGCGTGTGACCCGGCAATGGAACCAGCGCGATGTCCGCGCCGAGCTCCGCAAGCGGACGCACGGCATCGAAACCGAAGAAACGATCACCGGTCGGCTCGTGCCCGACCCAGTCTGGACCATGCGCGAATTGCAGCTGGCGATACGCATGGCGTTCGAAATAGCTAGTGGGCCCGCTGACCGCGCGCTCCTCCGGCGCGTACACGTGGATTTTCGCGTGCGGAAAATCCGAGATGCCGCCCGCGTGATCCAGGTGTGCGTGAGTGAGCACGATGTGGCGCACGTCGCGGGGTGCAAAGCCGAGCCGCTGAAGCTGGGCGAGCGCCGTTTGATTCGGGTCGAGCCGGGGACGGCTAGTGCGCAAGAAGAAGCGGCCGAGCCGCTCGGTCGGCTGCGCGATGTCGGCACTGCCGATGCCGGTCTCCACCAGCACCAGGCCTGACGCGCTCTCCACGAGCAAGCAATGCCCGACCAGTCTTCCGCGGGCGAGGAAAGAACCCTGGCCGGTGATCCAGCGCTCTGCCCCCGGGCACATCGTGCAGCAATCGAGATGGTGAATCTTCATGGCGACGTCCTTTCGTGTCCCGGATGTATGCAGGAAAACGATCCATGTCGCCAATGCATGAGAAGCATGTCACACATGCGCCAGAAGCATGGATGCCCTGAGCCACATCGATCTGAACTGGCTGCGCTCGCTTTCGCTCTTGCTCGAGACACGCAGCGTATCTGCCGCCGCACGGCGTGCGGGAGTCGGGCAGCCGGCCATGAGCCGAACGCTCGCGCACCTGCGGCGTGTGCTGGGCGATCCGCTGCTCGTGCAGAGCGGGCGCGGCTCGCGTTTGACGGAACACGCCGAGAGTCTCAAGCCGCGTGTCGAGGACGCACTCGTGGCCGTTCAGGCGGCGCTGCGCGCTCCCGCGCACTTCGATCCCAAACAGGAACACTTCGAGCTGCGCATCGCCGCCAACGATTACATGCACAGCGCGTTGCTTTCGCCGTGGCTCGCCGGGTGCCGGAGCGCGGCGCCGGGCATGCGGCTCAACCTGCAGCCCATCGCGGACGCGAGCATCGCGCTCTTGGCAGCGGGGGAGCTCGATTTCGTGATCGGTCCAGCCGTGCAGAAGCCGAGCCTAGAGCTCGATCGTTTCGTTGCGCGGCCGTTGTGGAGTGATGAGTACGTCTGCGCGATGCGCGCCGGACATCCCTGCGCCAAAGGTCGCTTCGATCTGCAACGCCTGCGCGCGGCCGAGTACGTGCGCGTGGTGTGCGGCAATTTCTCTTCGGCCTGTGACGCCGCGCTCGCGAAACACGCGCCGGACTTGCGAGTGACGGCCACGGTGTATTCGTTTCTTCAGGCGCTCAATCTGGTGCGGGACTCGAACTTGTTGGCGCTGGTTCCCGCACGCCTCGTCGCAATCGAGCGCGACGTGTCTACGCGCAAGCTACCCTTCGAAGCCGCGGCGTTTCGCATCTATCTCGCGTGGCATCCACGCTTGACCGGCAATTCACGTCACCGCTGGGCGCGCGAGAGGTTGCTGGCGCACGCCGCCAGTGCGCCAGTGCGCCAGTGAGCCAGTGAGCCGGGTTGTGGCGCTCGCTCGCAGGCATCGAATCGAAGCGCGCGCGGATTATCGCTTGTCGGCGCGCTGGGCTGGTGTCATAGCGGACGGTGGCAAAAAGCGCGCTCTGCGCGACTCGAGCGCCACGTCCTTCAGCCAGAGAGAACGAACCTTGGCACGTACGAGATTGAGACGAACGAGACGAGCAACGCTGCGAGCTCACTGGTGTTGCGCTGCTTTGCTCGGCGTGACGCTGCTGGCGGGCTGCAGCAACGACAAGAAGTCCGGAGCCAACAACGCAGGAGCCTCGGGCAGCGCGGGCTCGGGCGGAAACGCCGGAAACGGCGGCAGCGCGGGTACCGGCGGTGCCGCCGGAAATGGTGGCAATGGCGG
>DATHEN010001059.1:0-4024 GCA_035318565.1 Polyangiaceae bacterium | reverse complement strand
TAGTACGATGCGAGCATTGCTGCTCGAAGCGCCGAAAACGCCGCTTCGGGAGCGGCGCATCGCGGTCCCGCGCCTGGCAGCCGGGCAGATGCTGGTGCGCGTGCTTTGCTGCGGCGTGTGCCGCACTGATTTGCACGTGCTGGATGGCGAGCTCGCGGGACCGAAGCTACCGCTCGTGCTGGGACATCAAATAGTGGGCACCGTCTCCGAGCTCGGACCCGGGGTAGCCGGCTTCAAGCTCGGTCAAAGAGTGGGTGTGCCGTGGCTAGGTAGCACGTGCGGCGAATGCCGCTACTGCCTGCGTGAATTAGAGAATCTGTGCGACCACGCCCGTTTCACCGGCTATCAGCTGGACGGCGGATTCGCCGAGTACGCGCGCGTGGACGCGCGCTTCGCCTTGCCGCTGCCCGGTTCGTTTGCGGACATCGAGGTGGCACCGTTGCTCTGCGCCGGTCTGATCGGCTACCGCGCGCTCCTGCAATGCGGGGAGGCAGAGCGGCTCGGGCTGTTTGGTTTCGGTTCGGCAGCACACATCGTGGCGCAGGTCGCGAGCTATCAGGGACGCCGGGTCTTCGCGTTCACGCGTCCGGGCGATGAAGCTGCGCAAAAATTCGCGTTGAGCTTGGGTGCTGAATGGGCCGGCGGGTCGGATCAGCCCGCACCCACGCAGCTCGACGCGGCGTTGATTTTTGCGTCGGATGGCTCACTCGTGCCGCGCGCGCTGCGGGCCACGGGCAAGGGTGGTGTCGTCGTGTGCGCCGGCATTCACATGAGTGAGGTGCCCGCGTTCCCGTACGATATCTTGTGGGGAGAGCGCACGTTGCGCTCGGTCGCGAATCTCACGCGCCGCGACGGCATCGAGTTTCTGGAGCTCGCGCCACGCATTCCCGTGCGTGCGCAGGCACACCGCTACAAGCTCGGAGAAGTGAACCGCGCGCTCGAGGACCTGCGCGAAGGACGTTTCAGGGGCTCGGCGGTCGTGACAATCGACTGACGCCCGAGTCCGCGCCAATCACGATTTCGCGATCCAGCGCGCGGGCGAGCGGCGAAGTCTTGCTGCTGGCGGCCCAGATCTCGAGCTCCAAGTCGCCGACACCCGCGACGCGCAACTCGAGCTTGCCGTCGATCGTATCGGCGCGCAAACGCTTGACGACCTGACTTCGGCCGCGGTCGAGACTCACGGCGATGCGTAGAATGCCCGAGAGGATTCGAAGCTTGCGGCGCTCTTCCAGGCTCAAACGCCGGAGTCGCGCGTCTTGTGAGCGCGGCGGCGCCTTGCGGTGATAGAGCACCAAGAGGCCGATCAGCTCGAGCTCTTCATCGCTGAAACCGCGCAGATCGGAGTAGCGGATGATGTACTCCGAGTGCTGCTGCCGGCGCCGGAAGCTGATGTGCTGCCCGATGCCGTGCAACAGTGCCGCGTATTCGAGCAGCTCGCGTTCGGTGGCGCCGTAACCGTGCAGCGAGCGCGTTTGCTCGAACAGCTGTAGAGCCAAGCCCGCGATGTGCTCTTCACGCGGGTCGTCCCGGCCGTACTTGGCCATCAACTCGAACACGCTGCGACGGCGCACGTCGGGAACCGGTCTGTGCGCGCGACCCCCGGCGCCGTGGCGCTCCAGGTGATCGATGATCACTCCCTCGCGCAACGAGCCGTCGCACAGGGTCAGCTCGTCCTTGTTAGCGAGCTCCAGGATCTCGCTCAAGAGCACGGCGCCGAGATGAATGGTATCGGCGCGCTGCTCACCGATACCCGGAAGCTTTGCGCGTTCGCTCTCGCCCAATTCGAGCAGCTTTTTCGTGAGATCCTTGATGTCTTTGCGGCGTGCGACCTGGGCGTTCACCGATCGCCATGGGGTGCCGCCGTTCATCAGGTGGGCCGCTTCACCGAGCGTTCTGATCGTGCCCGAGGTGCCAATCACGCGCACGAAGTCGAAGCGGCGCGCCTCCCCGAGGGCGTCGCTCGCCACGCCACGGATGTAGCCTTGCAGCTCGTGGATGACCTTGGGCGGCAAGGGCTTGGTGCTGCCGCGGCGCTCGAGCAGACGCTGCACGCCGAGGCGCAAGCTCTCGCTCATCAGCACCTCACGGCAATCGCCCACGATCACTTCGACACTGCCGCCGCCGATGTCTACGATCAGCGCGCGCTCGAGGCCGAGATCGACGGTGTGTCGCACGGCCAGGTAGATGAGGCGGGCCTCTTCGATGCCGGAGATCACGCGCGGCTTGACCCCGGTGTCGCGGAAGATCGCGTCCAGAAAGTCGCCGCCGTTCTCGGCCTCGCGCGTGGCGCTCGTGGCGACCGCCAGGATTTCGTCCACGCCGTGGTTCTCGGCGAGACGGGCGTAGCGTCGCATGGCTTCGAGGCCGTCGTTGAACGCTCGCTCCGTCAGCCGCCGAGTGCCGAAGAGACCGGCGCCGAGCTTGACCATGCTCTTCTCGCGGTCCACGACCGTGAACGACGCGCGTGCGTCCGTTTCGACGACGACCATGTGAATCGAGTTGGTCCCGATGTCGATCGCGGCGAGTTTCATGTGGCCCCCTGCGCCGTGCGCGTCACCAGCTTGGAGAGTGCGTCGATCACGCCATCGGCTATGCCGTGTCCACCGTTGAACGGCACGAACTGCACGTCCGCGCCGGCCTCGATCAGCAGATCTCGCAAGCGCTCCGCCAGCGCGAACGGCAAAATCGGATCACTTTTGCCGTGACTGATCAAGATCGGCAATCCGCGGACTTTGCTCAGCAGCGGTAACCACTCCGGTTCGGCGGTCAGGCTGCCGCTCAAGATGGCCAGACCCGCGAAGCGACGCTCGCTCTTCAGCAGCACGTCACAGGCGAGCATCGCCCCTTGCGAAAAGCCTCCCAGGATGATCTGGCTCGACGGCGCATCGAAGCGCTGTTCCAGCTCGTCGAGCATGGCGCTGACTCGTGCGTTGGCCTCCGCCAGGCCTTCGGGGACTTCCTTGGACAGATCCCGAATTTCGCCGGTTCGAAGCGCGCGTTCCAGCCGCTCCATGTCGATCATCCACCACGCGCGGGAATCCATGCCGGGGGCCTGGGCGTCGAGCTCGGAGGGGGCCTCGGGAAACGCAAAGCGCGTCTCACGCGGTACCGCGAGCTGTCGCCAGAGCGGAACCAGGTCCGTGCCCGGCGCGCCGAAGCCGTGCATCAGGACGAGCATGGGGCCGTCGCCGCCGCCCTCCCGATCGCTGCCGCCTGTCAGCCTGACTTTCAAACCACCGATGGTCTCTTCACGCATGTTCGTGCCGGTTCCTGCGCGGCACTGTAATCACGCTTCCAGCAGGCGGGGTGGTTCGATCGCGGTTTGCCTCCGCGCCCTCGGCTCGTACTCTCTGCCCGCATGGCGGCAGGGCCCGTTCGTGAGCTCGAAGAGTTGCTGCGTGCCTCGCGGCAGTGCCTGATTTTTACCGGTGCCGGCATTTCCACGGCCAGCGGGATCCCGGATTTCCGCGGGCCGAACGGCGTCTGGAAGACGCGGCAGCCGGTCTACTACCAGCGCTTCATGGTCAGCGCGGAGGCGCGCGCCGAGTACTGGGAGTTCAAGCTGGAAGGCTATCCCGTGTTCCGGGATGCGCGGCCCAACGCCGTCCACGAAACCATCGTCGAGCTCGAACGCGCTGGCCGGGTGAGCGCCGTCGTCACGCAGAATGTCGATGGCTTGCATCAGGCGGCAGGCACCGCGCGAGCAACGTTGATCGAGCTGCACGGCACCAACCGTGAGGTCGAATGCACCGGCTGCAAGCGCCGGGAAACGCCGGCTCGTTGCATGCAAGACTTCGAGCGCACGCGTCAGCCGCCGGTTTGCTTGGAGTGCGGCGCGATCATGAAGCCCGCCGTGGTCATGTTCGGCGAAGCGCTGATCCCCGAGGATTTGACGCGCGCCTTCGAAGCGAGTGAGCGCGCCGATCTGATCGTGGCGCTGGGCTCGTCTCTGGTGGTTACTCCCGCAGCCGACGTTCCGCTGGCCGGCGCACGCCGTGGTGCGCCCTACGTGATCATCAATCAG
>DATHEN010001058.1:0-4615 GCA_035318565.1 Polyangiaceae bacterium | reverse complement strand
GTCACTCGACACGACGGTTCGACGAGTCACCCGTCCCGTGGCGATCAGCTCGAAGAGCTGGGCCAAGCTGAGCGGGCCCACGAGATTGCCCGTCGCCGTACGGATCTGGAATTTCGTGCCCGGGCGGGCGGTTCCGCGCGCAGACGGTGGCGCGGGAACGACTCGCGACGACGAGGGCGGCGGCTCCGTGCGGGCCAGTGGTCGGCGCGCTGCGCGCACCGTGCCGCTCGGAGGCAGCTTGGGCCGCGGGGCAGGCAAGGTGCTGTGCGGCGCCGGCAAGGTGCTGCGCTGCGGCGGCGCGGCGACGGCTTCACGCACCCCGCTCCGCGAGGCCAAAATCCCCAAATTCGATAGCCAAGGCGCCAAGTCGCCTTCGTCGAGAGCGGCACCGGCCTGGCGCGCGACGCCGCGCAGCGCTTCGGCAAAATCTCGAGCCGTCTGAAAACGCGCGTTCGGCTCGCGAGCGAGCGCCGTACGCAGGGTGGCCAACAGGTCCGGGGCCAGGTGCGAGCCGTACCGTTCCAGCACGCGCAGGTCGGCCTCGAAGATCCGCGACAGGATGTCGAGCTCGTTCCTGCCGGGAAATAGCGGCCGGCACAGGAGCATCTCTGCGAGCACGATGCCGACAGTGAAGAGATCGCTGCGCGCATCGAGCTCCCCGCCGATCACCTGCTCGGGGGACATGTAGCCCATCTTGCCTTTGAGCTCGCCCGGGTAGGTGCGCCGATCGATGAAGCTCGATCGCACGATGCCGAAATCGGTGAGCTTCACCTCTCCCGCGCGGCCGATCAGAATGTTCCCCGGCGAAACGTCGCGGTGCACGATACGAAGCGGGCGGCCGTGTTCGTCGCGCGCTTCATGGGCGAAGGTCAGGGCACGCAAAACCTCGTGTGCGATGAACAGCGCGCTCGGCAGCGGGAAGCGTTCGCCGCGGGCGGCCACGGCCCGGAGCAGCTTGGCGCAGGAGATGCCGTCGACATACTCCATGGCCATGAACAGATTGCCTTCGCTCTCCCCGAAATCCGTGACCTGCACGATGTTCGGGTGCGTGAGCGCGGCGCAGATGCGGGCCTCGTCGCAGAACATCTGCACGAAGCGAGCGTCCTGGGCGAGCTGGGGCAAGATCAGCTTGATGGCAAAGCGTTTGTTGAAGCCGTGCGGACCGGCGCGCGTGGCCATGTAGACCTCGGCCATGCCGCCCGCACCGAGCCGCTCGCCCAGCTCGTATGAGCCCAGGCGCGAGTTCGACCCTGCGCGCAACACTCCCATCCTCATTTATAGATTACCAGAACGGCCAGCTCCGAGCAGGAGCTAAGCGCCCTGTAATGCGGATAAACAGGCCTACACGCGTCCTTATGCCCCGCCGCTCGCACGGCACCCTGCGCCGCACAGACCCCTACACGAATCCTGCTCTTTCGCGAGCGCTTGGAGTATTTGTGTGACGACGATGACCGCGCGAGATGACACGCCTTCCGACGAGGCCACCGACGAACGCCCGCTCGTCACCAGCGGTTCGCGAAATATGAGCGCGCGCCCGGCGCGCACGCGCGTCGTTGCCGTGACCGGTGCAGCGTCTTTCCTCGGCTTGAATTTGATCGGACTCCTGGAAGAAGACGAGCGCGTACGTCGCATCGTCAGTCTCGACATCAAACCGCCACGCACCGCCGGCCAGAAGACCCGCGTGTACGACATCGACCTCACACAGGCCGCAGCGGAGGAGCGCCTCGCGGAAATCTTCGCGGCCGAAGGCGTGGACACGCTCGTGCATCTGGCGTTTCTCGCGTCACCCTCGCATGCATCGGCCTGGGCGCACGAGCTCGAAAGCGTGGGCACCATGCACCTGCTCAATGCTTGCCGGCGCACGCAAGTGCGCAAGATCGTGATGTGGAGCCAGACGGTGCTGTACGGCGCCCACCCCACGAACCCGAATTTTCTGTCCGAAAAGCACCCCCTGCGCGCACGACGTAAAGAGCCGTTTTTCGCCGACAAGATCGACGCAGAGAACGACGTGTTGCGTTTTGGCAAGCCCGGCCAGGGGCGCATCGTCACGATCTTGCGCACAGCCACCCTGCTCGGCCCCACCGTGCACAACTATCTGACCCGGTATTTGAGTCATCGCCTCGTGCCCACCGTGCTGGGCTTCGATCCGCTCTGGCAATTCGTGCACGAGGCGGACGCGGTGGCAGCGTTCAAGCTCGCGGTGGATCGGGATACACCCGGGGTCTTCAACATCGCGGCCGACGGGGTGCTGCCGCTTTCCACGGTGATCAAGCTGGCCGGGCGCGTGTCGCTGCCCATTCCCCGCTCGCTGGCCAGCGCGCTCGTCAGCGGCTTCTGGGTGGCGCAACTGATTGAGGCGCCTCCTTCATTTCTCGACTACCTTCAGTACCTGTGCGTCGCCGATGGCGAGCATGCCCAGAAAGTCATGGGATTCGTGCCGGTCTACACCACTCGTGAAGCGCTCATCGATTACGCGAGCGCCCAGCACCTGCGCGACGTGAAGTTGCTCTCGGAGAATCCCGCGTGAGTCAGCGCCGGCCGCCCTCGAATTCGAAGAACGGCTCGCCCGAAGGCGGCGCCGGCTCGCGTCCGGCCGGAACCCAGGGGCGCCCGGCCAAACGCCGCCGCAAGCGCCCGGGAGAGTCGAGCAACACGTCCGAGCGCGACCGCACGCCCGCTGCATCCGGCCCCAAAAACGACTCGAAGCAAGAAAAGCCCCCGGTCAAACGGCGCCGGCGGCGCAAGCATCACAACCCCCAAACGACCGCTCCTACCCCACCGCCTTCAGCAGCCCAAGCGGCGCCGCCGCCCCAAACGCGGAGCCCGGACACGAGCCCAGCCGAAGAGAGCATCGATCTCGACGTGTTCGATCCGGATGGCCTCGGCATCGGCTCGCGCATGGTGCCCTTCGGCGCGGAGTTCCAGGGCATGGGGGACATCGAAGAAATTCCCGACGAACCAGCGCGTCGCAGCCGCCCCGCTTCCGGAGACGTCGAAGAACAGATCCGCGCGCTCGAAGCTCGGCTCGACGGCATGATCCGCCGCGCGAACCTGATCGATGAAGCCGAAGAAACCCCGCCCTCGATTCGCGAACAGGTCGGGTCGGCGGCGCGTGAAGTCGTCGAGCGTCTGGCTTCGCCGCTGCCCATCGAGCGTCCCGGCAGCGACGACGGCACCGTGGTGGACGCCGCGCGCGAGCTGTTCTCGAGCAAGTATTACTTGCGACAGTGGGGCCGCATCGGGATGCGCAATCGCTCGGAAGAGGTCGACGATTTCGGCCTCGATCCCACTTACGAAGAGCGGCTGCTCCCGCTCTTCGATTTTCTGTACAAGCGCTATTTCCGCATCGAAACCACGGGCATCGAAAACGTACCGCACGCGGGCCGCTGCGTGATTGTGGCGAACCATTCCGGCACCATTCCGCTGGATGGCGCCATGCTCCGCTCCGCTCTGCGCCTCGAGCACCCGACGGCGCGCGAGCTGCGCTGGCTGGCCGAGGACTACATTTTCTATCTGCCGTTCGTCGGTGCGTTCATGAATCGCATCGGTGCCGTACGCGCCTGCCAGGAAAACGCCGAGCGCCTCTTGCGCCAAGATGCGGCCGTCGCGGTGTTCCCCGAGGGCGTGCAGGGCATTCGCAAGCTGTTCAAGGACCGCTATCAGCTGCAGCGCTTCGGACGCGGCGGCTTCATTCGGCTGTGCCTGCGCACGCAGACTCCGATCGTGCCGTGCGCGGTGGTGGGCGCCGAAGAAGCAAGCCCGATGCTGTATCGGGTCGAATACCTCTCGAAGGCGCTCGGCCTACCCTACCTGCCCGTGACGCCGACGTTCCCCTGGCTCGGTCCGCTCGGTCTCGTGCCCGCGCCCAGCAAATGGCGCATCTACTTCGGCGATGTCATCCACTTCGACGGCTACGGGCCCGGCGCGGCCGATGACCACGTGCTCGTCGGGCGTTTGGCGGAGCGCGTTCGCAGCTCCATCCAGAACATGCTCGACCAAGGCGTGCGCGGGCGAAAGAGCGTGTGGTTCGGCTGAGCCTCGACGGCGTCCTGGTCGTCGACAAACCCGAGGGACCCACCAGCCACACCGTGGTGGCCGAAGCGCGGCGCCTCTACGGAACGCGCGCGGTCGGACACGCCGGCACCCTGGATCCGATGGCGAGCGGCGTGCTGGTGCTCGTTTTCGGAGAAGCCACGAAGCTCTCGGGCTATCTGACGCAACAGAGCAAACGCTACTCCGCGCGCGTGCGGCTCGGTCGCTCGACCAGCACCGACGACGCCTGGGGCGAAGTCGTCGAGGAGCGCCCGATCGGTGAGGTGAATCGCGACGCCCTGGAAGCGACGCTGGCAAAAGAGCGTGCTCGCACGGAACAAGTGCCACCCCCAGTGAGCGCCATCAAAGTCTGTGGGCAGCGCGCTTACCGCCTGGCGCGCGCCGGACGGGAACCCGAGCTCGAAGCGCGCACAGTGTGCATTCACTCGCTCGAGCTCCTCGGCTTCGACGGCGAGACGATCGAGCTCGAGCTGCACGTCTCGAAGGGCTACTACGTGCGCGCGCTGGCTCGCGATTTGGGCCAAAGTCTCGGGCTTCCGGCGCACCTCTCGGGGTTGCGACG
>DATHEN010001057.1:0-2319 GCA_035318565.1 Polyangiaceae bacterium | reverse complement strand
TGACGGCCACGTGGGCGGCCGACGGCTTCAACCTACGCGACGACTGGTTCGGGCCACGAGGCAAAGGCGGGCGTCACACGCGGCTCTGCAAGCGGCCGCTACTTCGCGACCTCCAGCCGACCGACTTCCTCCAGGGCGTGTCGCTGCTGCACTCGTTCGAAAGGCGCACCCTGGACCTCGCCGCCGGGCGCTCCGGTAAGGAGGCCGCCGGCGTTACGGCCAAGCGCGACCACATCCTCGAGATGCCGCTTAGGGGGTTCGAGAAGTGGGCCGAGCAGTTGACCAAGGGGTTCGAGCAGGCCGAGCGGTTCTTGCGGAGCGAGGGCTTCCACCACCCGAAGTTCCTACCGTACCGCACGCAGCTAACGCCCCTCGCAGCGGTGCTTGCGCACCTCGGTGAGCGTTGGCTCGAGCCGCGGATCAAGATGAAGCTTGCGCGCTGGTTCTGGTGTGGCGTCCTCGGGGAACTCTATGGTGGTGCGGTTGAGACACGCATCGCGCTCGATGTGCAGCAGCTCCTCGCGTGGTGCGACGGCGTGTCCGCGTAGGAGCCGGCCACGGTCCAGGCGGCGGGCTTCAATCCGAACCGCCTCGACACGCTCCGCTCGCGCACCAGCGCCGCGTACCGAGGGCTCTACGTGCTGCTCCAGCGCGAGGGGGCCTGCGACTTCTTCTGGAAGGCTCGCATGGTCGATCTCGACCGCGACGACGTAAAGCTCGACATCCATCACATCTTCCCGAAGAAGTGGTGCGAGGATGCGGGCATCCCTCCGCGCATCTTCAACGCGATCGTCAACAAGACTGCCATCTCCTACAAGGCCAACAGGATGATCGGCGGCAAGGCGCCGTCGCTCTACCTCGCGCAGATTCAGGACCACGCGCAGGTGAAGCTGGCAGACGCCGCGATGGACGACATTCTCCAGAGCCACGTGATCGACTCAGCACTGCTGCGGGCCGACTCGTTCGAGGCATTCTACGCAGCGCGCAAGACGGCACTGCTGGCGCTCGTCGAGCATGCGATGGGTAAGGCGTCGTCCGGGGTGTCGCCCGTCGGCGCGGACGATGAGGAGGACGAGGAGGAAGAGGGCGAGGCTGCGTGACGGTGTCGCGACGGGAGATAGGAGAGTCAGCGTCGCGGCCGAGGATCACCGACAAGATTGAAGTGGTGCTGCAGCCGAGCCGCTACCCCGGGCGAAGCTCGCCGAGGCCGAGCGCGTCATCACTGAGCAGGCGTGGCACTCCAACGCCAAAGGGCTCCGAATGGATGTAGTGCCGGATGCCTCGTTCTCCGGCTACCGCGTGTTCCTCGACGACTCGCTGCCCGAAGTCGCCGAGGCGCTGCGGCAGCGGCTTGGCGAGCTGGTGCGCGTGGCCGGAACTGATCGCGCTCGCTCACTGCGCGGCCGCGGGACGCATGCGCGCCAGGCGGGGCCGCCGGCGATCGCCACGCCGATCAGCTGCGACGTGGACAGCTCGAGCAGCGCACCGCGGTCGTCGTCGCGCAGGTACTCGAGCGCGAAGCGCCGCGCGGCGTAGAAGCGCGAGAGCGCGAGAGCGCGAGGAAGGCAAGCAGGACCTGGCCCTCGAAGCGCTTGCGCGGTGTAGATACAGCGCGACGCACGCGGCGATCGCGACGCGACAGGCGGCTTCGTGCCGATAGCACCACAAACGCGCCGTCTTCGTGACACTGGATCGATCACCGTTCCTTCGCAATGGGCATCGCGGACGGCGCGGACCTCAGCAATGATTACAGCGGAGAAGCTCGAGGAAACGGACATCCAGCGTCTGGTCGAGCGAACGTCAGTTCAACGTTACGAACCGGTAGATTGCGTACAAGATGATGCCGAAGACTGAAATCGGGAGCAATACGAAGAAGACGAGCATCCCCACTGCGGCCATGGTTTCAACGACGCTCAGCGTTGAGTCCAGCGCACGAGAAGCGGCGTCAACGATGCGCGAGGCAGCCGGGTGCTTTTCAGCCCAAGCTTGCCGAGCAAGGCGCCTGGCATCCCATGCTGCCGCTTCGCATGAACTGCAATAGAAGTTGCTCGAGCTCGCGCCACACGTTGGACAGTCGCAATCGCTCGGATCGTAGTCGTTGAAGTTCAGCAACGTCATGCCGACACTCGCCTTTCCGCCCACTTTGCCAGCGGATCCCTCACGAATCAACGAACGCCAGGGACATCCTGATACGACGGCGACTCAGTGTCGCCGGGCAGACTCCGGGTCGCTCCCATTTGCCTTGATGCCGAAGAAGTTGAAACGCGGCGCGTGCGCTTCCCAGCCCGACCCGAGCGCGGCCTGCCGACGGTGTCGAGT
>DATHEN010001056.1:0-9982 GCA_035318565.1 Polyangiaceae bacterium | reverse complement strand
TACACTTGCGAACGCACGGTCGCTGCAGCCGCGGACTCACCGCTGATTCGCTACGTAGAAACCGTGGCCGGCCTAGGCGGAGCGCGCTGCATCATGAATGACAAAGGCGCCGAGGTGCCGCTGCCGACGCAAGTGCACCTGAACGTGGGAGGCAGTGTGCGCTTCCGAGTCACCCAAGGTTTGTGCCGCACCTTGTCCCGCTCCCGAGCGTTGTTTGGAGATGGCGGGACGCCTTTCGCGTCGGTGGGTCTGATGAATCGCTATCACAGCGGACTGGCTTCGCTGCGCGTGAGCGGCCTGGATCGAAGCGCTGCGAGCGCATTCGCAAGCGCCACCGATCTCGGAACGGGTCTCGAGCGGCCAATAGGGCTCGAGCACGCTGCAACGGGTGAAGTGCGGACGAGCTACGAGAGCTGTCCGCCGCGCACGCTGCTGCGCATCTACTGGCCGCTCGATCGCGACTGAGTGGGCGTTACTTCAGCCCCATGCAGTTGGCGTAGTACGTCACGGTCGCGGGCCAATCCGAAAAAATACCGCGAATTTTCACCTTGCGCGCGAGCACGTCAAGCACCGTCAGCATGTCGCCGTCGTTGTCGATGACGGGCGTGACCGATTGGTAGTAGTAGCCTCCGCCCGTTCCGAGCGGGCCCGAACGCTCGAGCGTCCAGGTGATGATGTCGAGACCCGCTGCGCGCGCTGCCAGGGCGTACGCCGAGGGCACGAGACGATTGGCCGAATCCAGGCTGAGCAGCGCCCACATGGGCGGGGCCACGATTCGCACACCCTGCGCCGCGAGCTGGTTCATGCCCGCTGTTGCGAGCTCTACCCCGCCGGGCTGATCGACGCGCTCGTCGAGATACACCGCCTGCCTGCCGAAGGCCGGTTCGCGCTCGAGCCAGTAGAGGACGTCGTTCAGATTGAACGATTGCGCGAAGACTCGATTCGGCCGGATGCCGGCTTGCTCGTACTCGTCGATCATCTGCTGTGCGTAGGCAGCCTGCGTGTAGTCGCCTTCGTACGGCATGCTCACGCTCGGCGCTTTCAGCTCCGGAGTGAACTTGAGCCCCATGCCGTCGATGAGCTCGATGCTCTCTTCGTGCGAGAGCAGCGTGCCGCAGCTGGCGTACAGTTCCGTGCGCCAGGGCGCTGTGCCGCCCAGGTACTCCTCCGCGCTGCGAGCGTTCGGATTGAAGGCATCCATCTTGCCGCACAGAGTCTTGAATTCGGCCAGCGTCATGTCGCTCGTGCAACACTCGGCGCTGGCTTGCGTGCCCGTAGCGGGATCCGCCGGGGTGAACGGCTTCTTGCACTTCGCGGCGAGCTCCGGAACCGCGAGGATGTTGGTGGTGGTGTGCAGATCGCACTGAGAATGCCGGCACACGAGCTTCCGGTCCTTGGTGAACGTGACATCACACTCCACGATGCCCGCGCCCATGCGCGCCGCAGCTTGGTACGATTCCTTCGTGTGTTCCGGGAATTGCAGGGCCGCGCCACGGTGGCCAATGGAAAAGTCAGTGCGCTCCGCGCGCTGATCCGAGCACGCCTGGAGCTTGTCCTTGAGGGGACCCTCGTCCATGTCCTCGACGAGATAGTAAGGCCGCGGGCCCAGCTGCACGGTGACTCCTCGCCTGGCGAAGCGCGCGGACTTGCCGATGGTCTTCTGCACAGTTCGGGCTGAGCGCAAGCCTGCGGCCTCCAGCGGCGCGACTGGGTCGCGTTGGTAAGCGGGGTCATCGGCTTCGTTACAGGCTGCACCCCCGAGCAACGACAGCGCACAAACATGAGCCAGGAGTCGCTTTATCGAACGTCTGGACGGCATATGGAGCTCCATTTCGTGAAAACGGGAAGGCCGACTATTTGCCGCGCGCGCGTCACGGCTGGGTGCGCCCGTGGCAACAACGTCGCGGCAAGTGCGAGGAGGACGCGGGCTTGCACTCCGAAAATCGGAGACCCGTCACCCAAAGCCGGAGCGGACGGCTGCAGTGTTCGCGAAAAGCGGGCAAATAGCCCCGCGTTTCGCGAGCGGAGAAACGGCAAGCGAGTTGCTTTGCGCCATGCCGGTGCGGACTCCGAACTACCGTTGCGACCCCCGCGCATGGACGTACGCCTGAGCTCGCGACGCATGCGGTTCCATCCGCCGACTTGATGGCGATAGACGCCGAGCTCTCGGAGTTGGAGCTTCACTTGCGCTCACTCTGGCGGCGCGCGGGCGGTGTGATCGCGGAGCTGCACCGCCCCCTCGACGATCGCCGGCGCCAGCTGGTGTGGAGTGGACCGCAGCGAAACCTCCCGCCCAGCGTCGCTCGACGCTCCGCTCGCGACGGTGCATGCGTGCTTCGTTCCAGAAACTCACCGGTCCGAGCGTCCTACGCCACGTCCGGTGAGTCTCCTACGGCAACACCTGCCGGAGGAGCACACGTGGCGCACTGGTTCAGCGCTGTCGCCAAGCGAAACGGGTACTTTCCGGACGAAGACGGGCACCGAGATGACTACCGCGGCTATCTGGAGTCGTTGCGTGCCGCCGACGCCTCGATCGGAGCCGTGGAGCGCGCGCTCGCCGAGCTCGCCGAACGGGGACGAGAGACCGCGCTGTTCATTGCGACCGACCACGGTCGCGCTGACGGCTTCCGAGAGCACGGCAGCGCGCATCCCGAATCGGGGCGCGTTTGGCTGGTCGCTACCGGTAGCCTGGTGACGGCGCGGGGCTACCCGCTCCTGCTCGGTGGGCCGCGCCGCCTGGCCGATGTTGCTCCCACCATCCGCGACTTGGCGCGCTTGCCGAGCGACACGTCCCCGGAAGCCGGCAGAGTTCTGGACGAAGTGTTCGTCGCGGGTTCGCGCGTTCGTGTGGCTGCGCGTCAGTAGCCGATAAGCGAGCTGCTCAGCGTTTTGCGGCGACTCGCGGGCGCATGCAGTAATTGGCCACGACTTCCAGCAGCCGCTGAGTCGAGAACGGCTTGGCCAGACACTCGTACTTGGCGCGCTGGGGGAAGTTGCCGAGGTGCGCGGAGATCACCACGACCGGCACCGTGCGGAGCTGCGGGTGTTTGGCGATCTCGATCACGAACTCTCCGCCGGCCATGACCGGCATCATCAGATCCAGGAGGATGAGATCCGGAGGCGTGTCGCTGGCCAAAAGAGCGTCGAGCGCCACGCGTCCATTCTCGGCCTGGCGTACCTGGTATCCGGCCTCGCTGAGGATTTGGGCAACGCTTTCCCGAATCGCGTCGTCGTCCTCCACGATCAGGATGTCAGTGCTGCTGGCGCGTGCCGGCTTTTCCGCCATTTAGAGCAGGGTATGCCAACTGGCGGAAGCTGAAAAGCCCGTAAATACGCGGAGATTCGAGGCGGATTGCCGCGGGTGTGGCTGCCCGCAGCGCCTCGGCACCGTGGAAACATCTGCTATGACCCGAGCATGGTGGCTAGCCCGGAGAACGCTCACGAAAAGGCGTCATCGAGTCGCTCGGACGCGCTCGACGTGCTGGTGAACCAGCACCGGGACTTCCTGCGCTTCTTGGAACGGTGGGTCGGAAACAAGGCCGTTGCCGAGGACATTCTTCAGGATGCCTTCGCCAAGAGCATGGATAAGCTGGACGCGCTGCGCAGCGAAGAATCCGTGGTCGCCTGGTTTTACCGAACCCTGCGCAACGCTGCCATCGACTACCAGCGCCGGCGCCACACCTCGAACCAGGCTCTGACTCGTCTCATAGACGAGCTCGAACGCTTTGCGGAGCCCGAGGTGGAGACTCACCGCGCGGTTTGTCAGTGCGTGGTGCGGCTGGCCGGCACGCTCAAACCCGAGTACGCCGAAGCGCTCGAACGCATCGACGTTCAAGGGACGCCGGTCAAAGACTTCGCGGAGCAGACGGGCATCTCAGCCAGCAACGCTGCCGTGCGCGTGTTTCGAGCGCGCGAGGCGTTGCGCAAGCAAGTGGCGCGCTGCTGCGGCACCTGCGCCGAACACGGCTGCCTCGATTGCACCTGCGGCCCGCATCCCTAGTGTCCTGAGTCCGCATATCGCCACAGAAGCTCAGTGTGCTGCGCGCAGCCGCAGCGCGTTGACGATGACCGACACCGAGCTCAGGCTCATGGCCGCGGCGGCGAGCATGGGATTGAGCAAGATGCCGAACGCCGGGTACAGAACTCCGGCGGCCACGGGAATGCCGAGTACGTTGTACACGAACGCGAAGAACAGGTTTTGTTCGATGTTTGCCATGGTCTGTTGACTCGAGCGGCGTGCCCGCAAGATGCCCAGCAAGTCACCCTGAACCAGCGTCACCCCGGCGCTTTGCAGGGCGACGTCCGTGCCGCTGCCCATGGCAATACCCACGTGTGCCCGAGCCAGAGCCGGGGCGTCGTTGACGCCGTCTCCTGCCATCGCCACCACACGGCCCTCGGCCTGGAGCTGGCGCACTTTGTCGGCTTTCTGATCGGGTAGGACGTCGGCGAACACGGCGTCGATGCCGAGCTTCTTGGCTACCGCCTGGGCCGTCCGTTCGCTGTCGCCGGTGAGCATCACGATGCGAACGCCCGCGGCGTGTAGCTCGCGAATGGCGCGTTCGGTATTTTCCTTGATGGGGTCGGCCACGCTGACGAGCCCGGCGGCGCTGCCGTCCACGGCCACGTACATGACGGTTTCTCCCTGCGCGCGCAGCGTGTCGGCGCGATCCGCGAGCCGGTTCGCGATGCCGAGCTGTTCGAGCAAGCGTGCGTTGCCGAGCGCGATTCGGTGCCCCTCGACTTCGCCCGTGACGCCTTTGCCGGTAATGGATTGGAAGTCACTGACACCGAGCTCCGGCACACCGCGTTCGCTCGCGCCCTGCACGATGGCCGCCGCCAGGGGATGCTCGCTGCCGCGTTCCAGAGCGGCGGCCAGCGCGAGCATGCGCTCGGCGGGTAGCTCTGCCGTCGCTTCCACGCTTTTCAGCTTGGGCTTGCCGAGCGTCAATGTTCCCGTCTTGTCGACGATGAGCGTGTCCACGTCGCGTAGCACTTCGATGGCCTCGGCGTTCTTGAAGAGCACGCCCCGCGTCGCCGCCTTGCCGGTGGCTACCATGATGGACATCGGCGTGGCGAGCCCGAGCGCACACGGGCACGCGATGATCAAGACCGCCACTGCGTTGACGAGCGCGTACGTGAAGCGGGGCTCGGGGCCGAGCACGGCCCAGACTGCAAAAGTGACCGCCGCGATGCCGATTACCCCGGGTACGAAGACGCCCGCGACGCTGTCGGCCAGCTTTTGAATGGGGGCGCGGCTGCGCTGCGCCTCGCCGACCATCCGCACGATCTGCGCCAGCAGCGTGTCCGCTCCCACGCGCTCCGCGCGCATGACGAGTCCGCCGGTGCCGTTGATGGTCCCGCCAATCAGGCGTGTGCCTCGGCTTTTCTCCACGGGCATCGGCTCGCCCGTGACCATGGATTCGTCGACGGCACTTTCTCCCTCCAGTACGGCGCCATCGACCGGCACTTTTTCGCCGGGTCGTATGCGCAGTCGGTCTCCTGGCTGCACTTCGTCCAGCGGCACGTCTGCTTCGCTACCGTCTGTGCCGATTCGGCGCGTGTGTTTCGGCGCGAGCCCGAGCAGCGCTCGCAGCGCCGCGCTGGTGCGGCTGCGAGCACGCAGCTCCAGAACCTGTCCGACGAGCACCAGTGTGGTGATGACCGCGGCAGCCTCGAAGTAGATGGGAGCGCGGCCCGCGTGGTCGCGAAACTCGGCAGGAAACAAGCCAGGAGCCAGGGCAGCCACGACGCTGAAGCCGTACGCCACGCCGATCCCGAGCGCGATCAACGTGAACATGTTCAGGTTCCGCGTGACGAGCGATTGCCAGCCGCGCACGAAAAACGGAAAGCCGCCCCACAGCACCACCGGTGTTGCCAGAGCCAGCTGGACCTGCGCGGGTAGGGTGGGCAAGGGCTGGCCCGGCAGCATTTCGGCCATGCCCGTCACGAACAGCGGCGCGCTGAGCAAGGCGCTGACCCAAAGCCGGCGCCGCATTCCGGCGAGCTCGGGATTTTCCGTATCATCCGTGCTGACGTGGAGCGGCTCGAGCGCCATGCCGCACTTCGGACAGCTGCCCGGCGCGTCGCGCAGGATCTCGGGATGCATCGGGCACGTCCATTGCGTGCCGGCCGTGGCCCGCTCGGGCTGGGCGGATTTCCCGAGGTACTTCTGTGGATCGTCCTGGAACTTGTGCAGGCAATGCGCAGAGCAGAACGCATACTCGTGGCCGCCGTGCTCCGCGCGATGCGGCGTGTCCGCGCGCGGCGTCATGCCGCAGACGGGATCGCGCTCCCCGGCACCCGCCGGCCGGGCTGCGGGTGCATGTTGCGCCGCCGAGTGCTCGGTCTCACGCGCATGCGAGGACGAGGCGTGGTGCTCATGCTTGGTAGTCACGATTTCCTGTGTTTCGTAGACCTCGCCCACTCCGCTGACGCACGCTAGCGCGCAATATTACAAGGCGGACTCCTTTCGAATGTAAGCCGCGTAATGGTCGGGCGGGGCGTGCGTCTGCCGTCCCGAAGCCCGGTGTTCGCTACGGACGCCCGGCATCTGCTAAACCCGAAGCCACCATGGTCACGCGACGAGAAATCATGAGCGTTGGAGCCGCATTGGCAGGCGGAGCGGCGGTCCTCAAAGCCGCCGGTGCGGCGGAGGCCGCGCAGATTGACGCCAGCGGTCGAGCCTGGCTGCGGTCTTACAGCGGCGCTGCGGATGGCGCCCTTCCTCCGGGCCAGCCCGGCAAGGACTACACCCCGGTGATCACGCCGAACAACGTGTCTCTTCCCTGGAAAATCGTGGACGGCGTCAAGGTTTACCATCTCGTCGCCGAAGAGGTGTTGCACGAGTTCGCGCCGGGACTGAAAGCGCACTGCTGGGGCTACAACGGCCGGGTGCATGGCCCGACGATCGAGGCCGTGGAGGGCGACCGCGTGCGCGTCTACGTGACGAACAAGCTCAGCGCTCCCACCACGGTGCACTGGCACGGCGTCTTCTTGCCCAACGGCATGGATGGCGTGGGAGGCTTGACGCAGAGGGCAATAAAGCCCGGCGAGACGTTCAAATACGAATGGACGTTCCGGCAGCACGGCACGCTCATGTACCACTCGCATCACGACGAGATGACACAGATGGCGATGGGGCTGCTCGGTATGATCGTCGTTCATCCACGGCGGCCGAGCGCGGGTTATCGGGTCGATCGCGATTTCGCTCTGCTGCTGAGCGAATGGGCCATCCCGCCGGGTACCTCGCGCCCCAATCCGAACGAGATGAACGACTTCAATCTGCTCACCATCAATGCCAAGGCGTTTCCCGGTACGGCAGCCCTCGTCTGCAAAAAAGGCGATCGGGTTCGCATCCGCTTCGGAAACTTGAGCGCCATGGACCACCATCCGCTGCATTTGCATGGGCACTTCTTCAAAGTCGTCGCGACGGACGGCGGGCAGATCCCGCTCGCTGGGCAATACCCGGAAAGTACGATTCTCGTGCCCGTGGGCAGCACGCGCGACGTCGAGTTGATCGCCGATGCCCCCGGTGATTGGCCGCTGCACTGCCACATGACGCATCACGTGATGAACCAGATGGGCCACGACGCGCCGAACATGCTGGGCGTGAAACCCGGCAAGCTCGATCAACGTGTTCAACGGCTGTTGCCCGGCTACATGACCATGGGTCAAGACGGCATGGGCGACATGGCCGACATGGACATGCGGGTGCCGAAGAACAGCATTCCCATGAAGGGCGGGCGAGGACCGTTCGATGTCATCACGATGGGCGGTATGTTCACGCTCTTCAAGGTGCGCGAGAACCTGAAAAATTACGATGATCCGGGCTGGTACGAACACCCGGCCGGCACGGTTGCAGAACTCGCCAAGCAGCAGGAGCTCGCGCGCGATGGCGTCAAGATCTCGTGAGCGCAGCTCGTGTCTGATGGCCTTGGCTGCGGCTTTCGCCGTTGCCGGCTGCGCCAACACGAGCATGCCCGTTTCGAAGTACGACCCGGCCAACGCCAGCATCACGACGCCTGCCGTAGAGAAACCGCCTGCCACTTTGGATCCCGGTTTCGATCCGGACCCAGGCGCGGAAACGCGGGGCGCGGCCGATCCGCACGCCGCGCACCCAGGGCACGCGGGGCACCGGCCGCATGCGGGGCATGGCGCCGATGCCGGCCTTGCCGCCGAAGCCGGCGCCGCCAAGAGCGACAGACATGGGAATCACTGAGCCGTGAAGCGAGCACTTCATACGCTGTTGCTTGCCGGCCTTCTTTTCTCGTCGTGCGGCGCCAGCGGTTGTGTAGCGAGCGATGCGGGTTACGCCGACGTTCGCAAGCTCGTGAGTGCGCGGTCCGGCCACGACGTGCAATGGGAACGTCACGCCGGCCGTTCTCAATCGGAGAAGACAACGCGCGCGCTGCTCGCCAAACCGCTCACGGCAGAAGCCGCCGCGCAATTGGCGCTCTTGAACAACCCGAGCCTGCAGGCGGCCTTCGAAGACCTCGGTGTAGCCCGGGCCGATCTCGTCACGGCTCTGGCCGTGCCGAATCCGAACGCCGAAGCCGCGTTGCGATTTGGTAGAGGCCGGGACGAGCCGGCGATCGAGCTCAGCGTCACGCAGAGCCTCTCGCAATTGTTCTTCTTGCCGGTACGCAATTCGGCAGCGCGCGCGGGGCTCGATGCAGCCAAGCTGAGCGTGGGCATTGCGGCGCTGGACCTGGCGCTCCAAACCCGCACCGCCTTTTACATGCATCAGGCCAACGAGCAGATCCTCGAGCTCCGGCGCAGCGTGCTACGAGCCGCGCGCGCTTCTTTCGAAGCTGCCGCGCGCTTGCACGAAGCGGGCAACGTCACCGAGCTCGCCTTCGCCAACGAGCAAGCGCTCTACGAGGAAGCCCGTCTCGACACCGCGCAGGCGGAGACCGCGCTCGTCGAATCCAAGCAGCGATTGAACGCGCTGATGGGCCTGTGGGGAGCCGGCGTTGGTTGGCAAACGCGCGGGCGCCTGTCCGAACCCGTGGAGCCCGAGGCGGCGCTCGAGCAAGTGGAGCAGCGCGCCATTCGCCAGAGCATCGATCTCGAGCTCGCGCGGCGGCGTTACGCGGCCGCCAGCAAGAGCGTCAACGTCGCGCGCACGAGCGGCTGGGTGCCGGAGCTGCGCGCCGGCGTCGCCGCGGAGCGTGACGAGTCGGACTGGGAGTTCGGTCCAGTGGTAGAGCTCGAGCTGCCGCTCTTCTACCAGGGACAAGGCGCAGCCGCTCGCAGCCAGGCCGAGGCAAGCCGCCAGCAGCATCTGTCCCGCAGCGTGGCGATCGGCATACGCGCGCAGGCGCGCTTTCTGACGAACCGCGTGCTCGCTGCACGCGAGCGCGTGGACTACTACAGAACCGTGCTCTTACCGCTGCGCCAGCGCATCGTGGACGAGACCGAGCTCCAATACAACGCGATGGCCATTGGTGTTTTTCAGCTCCTCCAGGCCAAGCGCGATCAGATCGAAACTGGACGAACGTATGTGGAGGCGCTGCGTGACTACTGGATCACGCGCGCCGAAATCGAGCAACTATTGGCTGGGCGGCTCGTGCGCGGCGGCTTCGCGGCAGACACGCCGGCAGCGGCGCCGAGCACCGCGGACGAAGCCCCTTCTTCACCCAGCAGCGGCCATTGACCGGCGGCGCCCATGACCTCACGCTGCGCGAGGCCACACGGGTCTGGGCGGAAATAGCGCTGAAGAGTTTCGGTGGCCCGGCGGGTCAGATCGCGGTGATGCACCGCGTGCTGGTCGAGGAGCGGCGCTGGATCAGCGCCGAGGATTTCACCTCGATCGTCGGCCTGTGCCAGTTCCTTCCCGGGCCGAACATCGGCAATGCCTCGATCGTGCTCGGCAAGCGCTGGTTTGGGCTCGCCGGCTCGGTGGTCGCGTTCCTCGGGCTGATGGCGCTGCCTTTCATCTGGGTGCTGGCCCTGTTCGCGATCTACAACGACCTGTCGTCGA
>DATHEN010001055.1:0-4941 GCA_035318565.1 Polyangiaceae bacterium | reverse complement strand
GTCGAAGAGCGCCGATCCGGAGCACTCGATGGTGCCATCCACGGAGGTGGCCGTGACGGTCACCGTGTAGCCCGTACCTGCGGGCAACCCACCAATCTGGGCGGAGATCGACGCGCCAGGGTCTTCCAGCGGAATCGGTCCGCGCAGCGGCGTGATGCCGTTGCCGAACACGACGTAGGTGGCTTCCGTGAGCTCGACCCCAGGGGCGACCTCGAACGCGAGATCGGCCTGGCCGGCGCTGCCGGCATGCCAGGGTTTCTGCTCGCCCGCACCGACCTCTCCAAGACAGCCGGAGGCAAGGAGCGCCCAGCTCAGCATACCGCCGGCGCGTAGCGCATGCGCTGCACCTGGCCTACGCATCCTGCTCACCCGTCTTGCCGGTCGCGGTCGTCACGATAGGCTGCAAGTTATACTTCTTTATCTTCTCGTAAAGGGTCGAAACGGCAATACCGAGCGCACGCGCCGCAAGAACACGGTTACCACTGGTTATCGTCAATGTTTGCTTGATGGCGGCTCGCTCGATGCGCTGCAGATTCAAGCCGCCGAGCGCCAGGTACCCGAGCTCCGTGTCATCGTCCCGGCCGGGCGCCTCCGATTGGCCGCGCAGGCGCAGGTCCTTCGGCTCGAGCAGCGGACCTTGCACGAAGGCCAGCGCGCAGCCGAGCGTGTTCTTCAGCTCGCGAACATTGCCGGGCCAGGTATGAGCTCGCAAAACAGCGTAGGTTTCCTCGGCCACGCTCAATTCCCCAGCGCCGAGCTCCTCGAGCAAATGCGGGACCAGCACGGGCAAGTCTTCCAAGCGGTCGCGCAGCGGAGGCACCGGTACGACGGCGCCGGCGAGACGGAAGTACAAATCTTCGCGAAAACGTCCGGCCTTCACTTCGGCCAAAAGGTCACGGTTGGTCGCTGCAACGATGCGTACGTCGACCGGGCGATCGATCGCGCCGCCGACGCGCCGCACCCGCCGGCTCTCTAGAACTCGCAACAAGCGCGGCTGCAGATCCAGCGGAAGCTCACCAATCTCGTCCAAGAACAACGTGCCGCCGTGGGCGCGCTCGAAAGCACCCACGTGTCCGTTGAATGCGCCCGTGAAAGAGCCGCGCTCGTGGCCCAAGAGCTCGCTCTCAGCGAGGTTGGCAGCAACCGCACCGCAATCGAACACTACGAACGGACCGGCCGCGCGCGGGCTGTGATCGTGCAGCGTGTGAGCGAGCACGTCTTTGCCGGTGCCAGTTTCCCCAAGCAACGTGACAGTCATGTCCGTCTTGGACAGCGGCCCGAGTAGGTTGAACACCTCGTGCATGCGTGCCGAGTCCGCGATGAGCCGGCCGAAGCAGCGCACCGTGATCACGGGTACGTTCAAAGCCGTCAGTCGCGGGGGGCATATCGTCCGAGTGGACGACTCTAAGCGCTCTCGCACCCTAGCCCCCTTAGATGGCTCCAACATGCGCCCATAATAACAATCCTTAGCGTGTGCGATGCCACGATTCCGGCGAATTCTCTGCACCGGTCCGTTGGCGGCTCGAGTTGCCGAATGTGAAATCTCACTCGCGCTGCACAAATGCAATACCAAGAAGAAGCACGGAGCGACTCATGCGTAAAATGTCAGCCTGAGCGATTTCCAGTGACCGAACGCGACGCGACGCGGCAAGCGCGCAATTCAGCCCGGGAGGCTTGCGTTCGATGCCCTCATCGTGCACTGGCGCGCCCCAGCGCCGCTAGCTTCGCGCAGCTTTTACGGCTTCGCGGAAGACGCGCGCGAACTCGCCTGCCAGCTTCTGGCGACTGAAGCGTTCGATACCCACGGCCTCCGAGCTCAGAGAGTAGCGTCCCTCACGGAACTCGCGGAGCTTACGTTCCAAGTAGCCACACATACCCTGAACGTCGTCGGGAGTGAACGTTTCGCCGAGCTTGTGGCGCGCGGCGAGCTCGGTGAGCGCGCCGGTGGGCACGGAGATCATGCAAGGACGACCGAGATACATGTACTCGAACATCTTGCCTGGATAGATGCGCTCGTTACCGGGGACTGCAGCGACGAGCGTGAGGAGCAAGTGACTTCGCGCCAGGTGGTCCATGACCTTGTCGTGCTCCACGTAGCCCAGGCGTTCGACCCCGAAACGCTCCATGCCATCGAAGAGCTCGCGCTCGGTTTCGACGACGCGGCCCAAGAAATTCACGTGCAGGGACCTGGCGAGCGCGGGCTCGCGGTCGTGCAGCAGACGCACGGCAGCGAGGAAACCGCGCGGGCTCGTCATCTTCAAAACGGTGCCCGCGTACGTGGCCACGAAGCGGTCCGTGGGGGGGTCGGGCAAGGTTGTCGGAAAATCGTCCGGATCGTAGCCGTTCGGAATGGTGTGCACACGCGCGGGGTCCAGGAACGGAAAGCGCGCCAGCAGCTCGTCGCGAAAGGCGTCCGTAGCCGTGGTGATGGCGTGCGCGCGACGCACGAGCACGCGCTCCAATGTTTCCCCCGTCAGCGCAGAGAGCGATCCCATCATTTCGTACGCGGAGCGGTACGTGGTCCATTCGTCCCGATAATCGAGCACGAGCGCCGTGCCGCGCTTCAGCCGTACGAGCGGCGCCAGCAAGAACTGCGAAAACGGTGGCGCCGTGACGAACACCAAGTCGTCGGCTTCTGTCGAAAACAGGCGGGCCGCCAGCGCGCGCTGTGCGGACGGCTGCCAGAGCACCTGCGGATCGGGCAAGAGCAGTTGCTTGGCGACGCCCGTGAGCGCGCGTTTGACTCGGCTCTTCCAGTCCTCACTTCGAGCCGCGCTCGCTTGCCAGGCAAGCTGTTTCACTCCGTAGCCGGGCTCGAGCGTCCTGGCGCGCACGATGCGTGTGCCTGCGGGGATGTCGCGCGAGAGCGAGCCGTCTTCCAGCGGCACGGATGGGTTTTCCACCGTCAGCACCGCCGGCGTCACGCCGTGCTGGGGCAGATACTTCGTGAGCTTCAGTACACGCTGCACCCCCACGCCGCCCACCGGCGGGTAGGCGTAGGAGACGAGCAACGCCTTGAGCGCGGGTTCGGTGGCGAGCCCAGCAGCACCTCTGCCTTCCACACTCTGCTCTGCTCGCGGGGCGCTCTGACTCGCGGGCTGCGCGAGCTCGAACTCTGCACTCTGCACGCTGCTCTCCATCGTCATCGGCACTGCGCCACGTCGATTTCGACGAAACCGCCCGCGTTGGCGCGCAGGTTTCCGTCCGGCGCCGGCTTCAACTCGAGCCCGCAATCGCGGTCCGGCGCGACGCGCGCGCGATACTGCTTATTCGGTGTCAAGCCGGCGACGAGCGCCGCTTCGACGCCGCGGGAGAGCGCGATCTGTCCGCCGTCTTGGCTTCGCGCAAAAACCACTGCCCACTGCTTGTCGCCGCTGGTCGCGCGCGCTCCGATGAGCGCTTGCCCGGCCAGTCGCTGTGCGGCACGCGGTTTTGCGGACGCCGCGTCCGTCGTGATGACCTGCAGGAACGTGCGCTCGGTATCGCGCCGCGGCGAATCGATTTCGATTCGCCACATGGGTCCCGAGGGTTGATTCTTGCGGTGAATGCCTTCGCCGGAATCGGTCGGTTCCTTGACGAACGAAACGCGCGCGCCGTCCGGCCACAAGCTCTGAATGTCCACGCGCGAGCCGCCCACCGTGGCGCTGACCCGCGAGCCGTTGACGCTCGGCTCGGTCGTCACGTGTGCAGCCCAGGTCGTGCCGTCGCTTTCCTTCGTGAGCTCGATGGTATCGTGAACGAGCACGAGCGCCGGCCGCACGTACACCAGAGTGCGAAGGAGCTTCGACACCGCGCGTTCATCGCAACCCTGACGCGCGCACGCCGGCGCATACGCTTCACCGATGTCGCCGGTGACCACGACCACCTGACCGTCGTCCGCGAAGGCGGTGGTGCGCACGTTCTTGCCGAACACGCCCTGATTCGGCGTGTACGTCAGGCAGCGCTTCGCGTCGTCGACCAGGATCGTGTTGTGATTGATGGTTGCATCGCCTTCCGAACCTCCGCCGTCCACCAGGAGCGCATCGGAGCCACGCCAGAGGCTGAAGTGTCCTTCGTCCTTGTGTTGGTGATCCGCAGCCAGCCGCGGCCCGGCCTGAAACGACGTCCACACCGCCGATTCCGACCAATCGCTGCGCATCAGCGTCACGCCGGAGCCTCGAGCGTGATAGCTGAGCTTGTGTTTGCTGCGCGGATCTTTCTCCGGGAGCGCCGGCCGGTCCGTCAAGAACGTGATCCACACCTGCTCCGGCGCGAGCGCTGGCAGCACGCGCCGCACGAGCCAGCGCGCCTGCTTTGCGCGATCGTCGTCGTGACCCTCGAGCGCCAGCGCGACGCCACTCATGCCGAGCGGTGACGGCTTAGCGGGCCGTGCCGTCCAGGTGCCTCCGTCATAGACATGCCGCCGGTCGGGGCTCAGCGCGTGAATGTGATACGGAACCGTTTCCGCGAGCCAGGGGAGCTTCGGAACCAGGTCGACCTGCGCCGCGGACTTGAACGCCAGCGACACGAGCGCGATCTCGAAGGCGGTGTATTCGCCGTACTGCCAGCCTTCCGGCCAATAGCCGCCGCTCAGTTTCTCACGGAACACGGGCAGCACTTGTTTCGAAATCAGTCCCCGCGCCGACTCGAGCCAGTGTGCAGCCTCCGGGTTCTCGCCGTGCAGCGCGACGCCCGCGAACGTCAGAGTGGTCAAGTAGCCCCAGAAGTAGTTCGAGACCGCATTGTCTCGCAGGTAACCCTTCTCGCCGTACCAGGAGAGCCAGGCGTCCAAGCGATCGGCAATGCGGCGCTGGAGCTCGGGTTTCAAGTCGGGCGCGCCGCGCAGCCAGTCGTAGCCGAGCGCGGAGTAAGCGCCGAAGGTGCGAATGCCGTAGCCGTTGTCGTGCTGAACGACGTGATCCCCGCCCTTGGCGTCGCCCAGCTTGTAGCGATCGTCGACCA